>PIVQ01000838.1 GCA_003354055.1 Desulfobacteraceae bacterium
GGTGTTGAGACCGATGATGTATTCAGGCCATTGGGCCTGGACGGAGATATTTCACATCCGAATCTCTATTCTGCGGGCAGTATCATTGCCCACCAGGACTGGAAACGGGAAAAATCAGGCTCAGGTATTTCCATTGTCAGTGCTTACAAGGCGGTTTCTCACCTGGCGCAGGCGGTGAAGAAGGCCTGAAAGAATCCACCACTATAAAACCACCTCTAAATTCGGCACCTGGTCTGCCAGGTCGGCCAGTTCCTTATAATAGTCTGCACGGTTCTGATCCGGATACCGCAGATTGTACTGGCGAAAGCGCCAAAATGCCGCGGCAGTGGCAGCATAAATCAGAAATGGTTTGAACTGTTCTTTTTCCACGGCCGACAAGGGCCGGATCTCCTGGTAGCCCGCAAGCAGGCCGTTTATTTTTTCCGGATCAAATGCACCGTCTTTGGAGCAGCATCCCACGGCAGCCATGCCCAGGTCATAGAGCAGAAAGTACTGGCAGGCCTCTTCAAAATCCAGTACTGCAGTCAATGCCCCTTTATTAAACAGCAGATTGTCCCAGAAAACATCTCCATGGATAAATCCCCTGGCCATGGACCGGTCCAAGTTTTGGTCAAGAAAGTCCTTCTTTTCTGCCAGCCAGTTTTTAAAGGGATGGGTGATGTTCGTATCCAAAACCTCATCAAAATGATCCAGTCCATAGGGGAAGGCCGCTGGCAATCCCTTGGGAGCGGACAGTTGATGGAGTCTTGCCATGGCGTTTCCTACCTGGATCAGCATGGTGCAGTTCAGGTCCGGGCAGACCTCGCCGTCAAGGAACTCTTTGATGTAAACGGGCTTGTCTTTATAGCTTATGGAACTGCTCCCGGTTTTTGTCCTTACCAGCCGGGTGGCCGGGAAAGACTGATCCGCAAGAAAGGTCAGAACCCGGGTCAGGACAATGATTTCTTCTTCTGTCTTTTCATCACAAACCGACAGGGTAAATTGTCCCTTGGGGGTGAAAAGCTTATAGCTTGAGTTTGCCTGGCCTCCGGACAACGGGGCGTGATCTTCCAGAGGTCCCAGATCGTAATTTTCTAACAGGCCGGTTAACTCTTTTATATTCAGTTTTGTATAGGCTGCCAATGTGTTCTCCTGTCTGTCCGGATTATATCCCGGAAACGGATCCGATGGAATTAATTAAATGGTTTTCAAGTACCTTAAGATCACAGATCTCAAGGTTGACGCTCAAATCTCCTGTCAGGCTGGGATGGGTGGCTTCCCGGGGCAGGGGGCTGTCTTCAGGCAGATCCAGAGCCCGGGTTATGATATCGGGAAATTTTGCCGGATGGGCTGTGGCCAGACAGACGATCTGGGTTTGGTCGTCAGCGTTTCCCTTCGATGCATTGTCTTTCTTAGACGTCATGGCACCGGCCAGGGCAACTGCTCCGTGGGGATCCACTAAATAGGACTGGTCAGCGCTGTATAGGTCTTTTATGGTCGCAAGGGTAAGTCGGTCTGTGATCGAAACGGATTCAAATCCTTCAGTAATTGAATCTCTGGTAGGGGCATCCAGCTGAACCTGGCCGCTGGCCTGAAATTCGTCCATCCATTTGCCAATCTTTTCCGTATCCCTGCCTGTGGCAAAGTAGAGAAACCGCCAAAAGTTATAGGGCACCACAATATCGATGGCGGAAGAACAGGTGGGGATGAGGTCTTCGTGCTTAAACAGCCCGCTGGTAAATGCTCGGTTCAGGGTCTGGTTGGCGTTTACCGCACAGATGAATTTTTTTACCGGTAATCCCATTTCGCGGGCCAGGTATCCGGCGAACAGATTGCCGAATGCGCCTGAGGGTACAGAAAATATGATAGGATCCCCAATATTGTCACATGTCCTGAAATAGGCGTAAAAATAATGGACGGACTGGACCATAACCCGGCACCAGTTAATGGAGTTGACGCTGGACAGGTTCATGCGGGTCTTCACATCCTGATTTTTGAACAGATTCAGCACCACGTGGTCCAGATCATCTCCTCCGTCCGGACAATTGTTTACCCCGACCGGATGGATGTTAGAGGCGGTAAGGCCGGTCATCTGACCTTCCTGCTCCGGGGTAATCATTCCCTTGGGAAACAGGGGCCAGCAGTCAATGGTGGGGAGTCCTGCTGCCGCATGGGCTGCTGCAGGACCCGTATCCCCTGTGGTGGCCAGAACTATGTTCAGATGCTTACCGTCCTTCGCCAGAAGATAATCCATAACCCGGACCAGAAACCCCATGGCAATATCCTTGAACGAAAGGGTCGGGCCATGAAAGAGTTCCATGATCCGGATGGAAGGGTCGGAGGGGCAGGGGACCTGCGGCAGAATATCCGGATGGCTGAATCCCTCAAAGCTCTTTTGGATCAAACCCGTAAGATCCTTCAGAGGGATGATGTCCGAATCAATGAACCTGGACAGAATGGCGACGCAAAGATCCGGATATGTCAGATCTTTCATTTCGCTCAGATCGGTTTTAGTGAATTCAGGCAGACGATCCGGGACAAAAAGCCCGCCGTCCGGGGCAAATCCCTGGAGCACCGCCGTATCAAATCCAACAGGTTCAATATTTTCCCGGGTACTGGTAAATCGGATAGCATCATTCATTATTTAAGTTCTCCGTTATTTTGGTCTGCCAGTCTCTTGTCTTTTTGGGCCCGGCATACGGCTGTGGCGATCTGAATATCCTGCACTGCCACACCGGTGAGGTCGGCTATGGTAATCTGTTGATCTGAGGTTCGTGCCGGCTGCGGCGGTCTGCCTTTTTCGCCTCGATCTTCCCGGATGACCTGACCCAGTTCCAGAATTTTGTCTTCCTCTATGCAACCTGCAGCCAGGGCCTTGGATATTTCTCCGCGGCTGCGGCACTGGCTGATGCTGTCGGCCACGATCACGTCAGCCTTTTCAAGAATACCCGTAGCAAGCTCCTGTTTTGCCGGGGTGTCCGATCCCATTGCCGTGATATGGGTGCCGGGTCTTATATCTCCGGCAGACAGTAACGGTGAGGCAGACGGAGTGGT
>PIVQ01000134.1 GCA_003354055.1 Desulfobacteraceae bacterium
AATGAAAAAGAGAATATCACTGAATGTGGAAAACTCGGCATCCAGGGATATATTATCAAACCCTTTTCTCCCTTGAAAATTGTTGATACAATTTTAAATTATTATTCCCATCTCAATCCGGAAAAAACAAAAGAAATCAAACTTGAGTTAGAGCAACATGGGGGCATGCCTGTTGAAAAGGCAGAGTCTGCTGATGAGCCTGATCCAGGTTTACAGGAGTATTGCATCTCGGCAAATCAGATAAAATTATTGAAGCGTCTGAGAAAAAGGCTCGGCATTACTGAAAAACGCAGCCTTGAACTTGAACATCATCTCATGAAAATTAAGGAACAGTATACCATAGAGGAGTTTGAATACATCAGTGTCTTAAGATTCTGCTTTGAACAAGGCCCGATAAAAGAGGGGGTTAGTAAAATCTTAAACTGGCAAACAGAAAAGCATGAGATAATCAAAAATTGTGCAATAGAACCTGATAGTGAAAACGGCAAACAGCAATAAAGTTTCAATATATAGAGAGGAGATACTGCCATGACATCCCCGGAATTAAACATCCTTGTTGTTGATGATGACTCGTTTGTGAGGGGCATACTTAGTTCAATCCTTGAATCCCTCGGTTATAATGTCTCAACCGCCCACGACGGCCTTGATGCCATTGAAAAATTCAATTTATCCAATGAAACGAATCTGATCATTTCAGATATGAATATGCCAAAGATGAACGGGCTTGAGCTGATCAAACATCTGCGGGGCAGTAAAACAGATATTCCGATCATTATTCTTACGGTGAATGAAGAATTTTCCATTGCCATAGATGCCATGAAGGCCGGGGCCAATGATTATCTGATCAAGGATGAGAATATCCAGGACACTGTCCCGATTGCCGTTGAACAAGTCTGGGAAAATCACCAGTTAAAGAAAAAAAATCTTCAACTGGTGATGGAATTGGAAAAAAGGAACCAGGAGCTTGAAGATCTCAACCAGTTGAAAAACAAATTCCTTGGTATTGCAGCCCATGATCTTCGAAGTCCGGTGGGAGGGATCAACGGATTATGCGAGCTTCTTCTGGCAGAAGAATGCGGCCCCATATCAGAAGAACAGCAGGAATTTTTATCGATGATCTACAGCACGTCGGATCAGATGCTGAACCTGTTGAATGATCTGCTTGATGTATCAGTCATCGAAAGCGGCAGGCTTGAGCTGAATTTGGACACCGCATCTATGACAGATATTATCAATCAGCGAGTCGCTCTGAATAAAATAACAGCAGGAAAAAAAGGCATCACCCTCTATACGGACTTAGGGGATATTCACGATTTTGAATTCGATGCCCAGCGGATACCACAGGTAATAGATAACCTGATCAGTAATGCCATAAAATTTTCACCGCATGAATCAAGTATTTTTATTTATGCCGAAAAACTGAACGCTAGTGTTAAAGTCAGTGTCAAAGACCAGGGTCCGGGTATTCCGGAAGCTGAACAACCTAAATTATTTGACACATTCCAACGGTTAAGCGCAAAACCCACAGGGGATGAAACCAGTACGGGCTTAGGCCTTGCCATTGTGAAAAAGATTATTGATGCTCACAATGGGAAAATTGAAGTTGAGAGCAAGATCGGTTCAGGGACGATGTTCAGTTTTACCCTGCCTGCATAATTTAAGTTGGCTCCGCCCCGGATACAAAAAAATACTATTGAATTAACCTGTCCTTCATGTAAAGTACATCCTGATAGAAACCGAAAGGCCATTCATTTTAAAATTGATATTTGCAACCCTTACGAATCTTCAATGATATGTGGCGAGGACAATGTCAAAAAAAGATCCCCAGAAAAAATCAGCCAAAAAAACAAACAAAAATGTGGCATCTTTAAAAGAAGATATTGCCAGGCTCACCTTTGCGCTCCGGGGGGCAAACAGCGGTATCTGGGACTGGAACCTTAAAACCAATGAGGTTTTCTTCGATGAAAATTATTTTAGAATCGCAGGCTATGCCCCTGATGAATTTGCCCACAGCTACGACAACTGGAAAAAACGGGTCCATCCTGCTGATCTAAAAAAAGCTGAGCGTAAAATCAAATCTTACCTTGCCGGTAAAACAAAAGAGTATTCAGCGGAATTTCGGTTTAAAACCAAAAAAAACGAATGGATGTGGATCCTTGGCCAGGGAAAAATATTTGAATATGACCCGAAAGGAAAGCCTGTCCGCTTCACCGGCACCCACCTTGACATTACCGACCGGAAAAAAACAGAAGAAGCCTTGAAGATAAGTTACGAAACCCTTGAAGAAAAGGTAAGGGAAAGAACATCTGAATTAAAACAGATGAACATGGCTTTAAAGGTGCTGCTTAAAAAAAGGGAGCATGATAAGGACGACATTGAGGAAAAAATATTTGCCAATTTCAAACTTCGGATCACCCCCACTATTGGCCGATTGAAAAAAGAATTCTCGCAAAAACCGGAATACCGAATCATTAAGCTTTTGGAGTCGGAACTAAACGATATTATCTCTTCTTTCTCAAAAAGACTGTCCGATCCCATGACAGGCCTCACCCCCATGGAAATCCAGATCGCCTCCATGATAAAGCAGGGCAAATCAAACAAAGACATATCAGAAATTCTGAACCGGTCTATCCATACCGTAGCCAACCACCGTGAAAACATGAGAAGGAAGCTGGGCCTGCAAAAACAGAAGATAAATCTTAGATCCTATCTATCAAATTTATAAAAACAACTAAGGCGTGGGTGGTTCATTTTTGATGTTTCGCCTATTTTTTATGGGTAAAACGTAGCTATTTTTAAGGCGATCGTTTTTGTTGACTTCGCCGGAATATTGGATATGATAGAAGGCGTTATTCTGAACGATTACCAACATTGAATCAAAGGTCAAATCAGTTGCGAACCGAAAGTACTGAATTCAGGTTCATATGATTTGCCGTAACCCGAACAATGACTTGTACCTCAAGCCAATTTGGCGCACCGAACAAATATAGAGTACCTCTATCATTACAAGTCTTATTGTTTTCATAATTCGATTCAGGAGATCTTATGGCAGGAAAAACACATCATGTTGTCCCCAACTCAAACGGAGGGTGGGATGTCAAAAAAGGCGGCGGCGCAAAATCAATAAAACACTTTGATACCAAACAGGACGCCATCGTCTACGGCCGCAGAATAAGCAAAAACCAAAGATCAATCTTTGTCATCCACAAAAAAAACGGGGAAATCCAAAACCCCAAACCCGAGGTCAAACCCAAAACCCCATATCCACCCAAAGGCACACAGTTGCAGCTGATTTAACAAAACCCTTGACCCGGTTTTTGTATTAAATTTCGACAAAGACAATCAAAACTGACTTAAATTGAAAAGGATTTTGTATGGAATCAAAAATAAAGATAATGGCTCAGGGGGTCAGCCTTTGCCCTGCCCCCTTCCTGAATCCTTTGGGAGGCAAAAAATATTAGAACCGATCAAGAATCGATCCATGCGAATGCAGGAATTATTGACGCCTGAACCGCAACAGAACTCTGTATCTATTTTTTCTGTTGCTTTTAATTCCCGGGAATCTTTCCCCAGTTATGGTGATGCCAAGCTCTTGGTCGAATATCACAATAATTCACCGTCGTATACCATTCAGATCTGCATGATATGCGGTTATCATTAATGAATGATATCCGGACCCGCATATCCGAACTGTGCGGGTCCGGTCAACGACTTGTTCTTTTTTAGGTGTTAAATGAAAATCAAACGTATTTTAAGCTTTCCTTTAATTTGTACTCTATTAACTCTCAGCTTTTAGGTGACGAATAATGCATATTAGCAAAATAAAAATAAAAAATTTTCGACTTATGAGAGATACAACTCTTGACCTGAAAAAAAACATTTCATTATTAATTGGCAAAAATAATACTGGGAAAACATCATTTTTAGTTCTTCTTGAACATTTTTTTCATAAAAAAAAGTTTCACTACAACGACTTTCCTGTTTCTATAAGGAATGAAATCAATAGTATTAGTAATGATACCGATATTGATAAATTATCCATCCAGTTAATCATAGAAATTCAATATGATGAAAGTGACAATTTGGAAGTCCTTTCTGACTTTATGTTAGACTTAGATCCAGAGATAACAACGGTAAAAATGCTATTTGAATGTAGCATTGAGAAAAATATCATATTGAAAAAAATGGAAGGCATTGAAGACGATGAAAAAGTAAGATTTATAGAAAAAAACCTGAACAAATTTCTAAAAACAAAAATATATGCATTTAACGATAGTGAACACCTATAATGTGAAGATTACTTTACGGAATATAGACACAAACTAATTCCAAAGGATTTGAAGAATGTTACTGATTTAATCAACATACAGATCATACATGCACGCCGAAATGTAGCGAGTTCAGAAGATAACAATAGTAAAAAGCCATTGTCTACTTTAACTACTTCCCACTTTAACAGTAAAAATGACAGTGAACTTCCAGATAGTAACATTAACGCTATTAATACTCTTATAGCGAGTATGGATGAAGAGTTAGAAAAACAATACTCCCCAATCTTTTCAGATTTCTTAAAAAACGCTAAAGACTTTCTAAATATAAGTGACCTAAATGTTACATCAGACATTCAATCAAAGACACTATTAGAGAACTCATCACAAGTAAATTATGGTCACGATAGTGATCTTTTGCCTGAACATCTTAATGGACTTGGTTACATGAACATACTTTTTCTTTTACTTGAGATAGAGAGAAAGAAAGATACATTCGAAAAACAGAACAACAGCATAAATATATTGTTCATAGAAGAACCAGAGGCACACACTCACCCACAAATGCAATATGTTTTCGCAAAAAATATTAATGAAGTTCTCAAGAAAATAAATAACTTACAAACACTAATTACATCACATTCATCTCACATAGTGTCACATTCGAACTTTGAAGATATAAGGTACTTAAAAGCAACTGCTAACAATATTGAAATTAAAAATTTCCACACAGAACTGAAAAACAAATATTCAGACGAACCAGAGCATTTTAAATTTCTGGAACAATATCTAAACATACAATCAGCAGAATTGTTTTTTTCCAGTAAAGTAATTTTTATAGAAGGTACAACTGAACGCATACTCCTACCTCTTTTCATTCGACAATTTGATAGTGAAAACGGAAAATCCGATAAAGAATATACTCCTCTTGCTTCACAAAACATTTCAATAGTAGAAGTTGGTGCGAATGCAAAAGCTTTTGCCAAATTCCTAGAATTTTTAGATATTAAAACACTCATAATTACTGATATAGATACAACAGAACAGAAAATTGCAAAACGAACAACATATCCAGCTTGTGCAGTTGATGAAGGGACGTACACAAGTAACTCAACATTACGGTACTTCCTTGAGTCGCCAAAAGAATTTAAGGATGAAAAATGGGATGAATGGTTTAATGAATTGCTTAAAGACTCATTAAAAAGCAAGCATGCGAATATTAAAATAGCTTACCAATCCCAAGAAAATAAATACCACGCAAGAAGTTTTGAAGATGCATTCATAAATTTGAATATCGAGAAAATAAAAGAAAACAGCGAAGAACTGTGGGGTTTAAAGAATATATCACAATTAGATAGTAATACAGATATGTATGAACTCACAACCGAAATAATAGATAAAAAGTCTGATTTTGCAGCTTCATTGCTATTTCTTGCTTTATCTGGAGATGCAAAATGGGAAATTCCTCTATACATTAAGGAGGGATTCAAATGGATAGCAAATTAGAACCTCTTGATGAGATCAAAAGCTGTATTACTGATAATGAAAATTTTGTACTCCAAGGTGGCGCAGGTAGTGGAAAAACTGAAATCCTGAAACAAACATTAGAATATCTATCGGAAAATTATCCTCATAAAAAAATTGCATGTATAACGCATACGAACTTAGCAGTTGATGAAATAAAATCTCGTGTTGGTGAAGGATATACAATAAGCACAATACACTCATTTCTTAATGACTGCATAAAGGATTACAAAAAGAACCTCCATGAAATTATTTTTGAATTGTTTCGAGTGAAATTAATGGAGCGTGAAGCAATAGAAAATTACGCGGACGAAAAGGAACAAAAGGTAAAAGAACATAAAAAATATAAAAAAGTATACCAAAAATATGCTTCTGCTTTATATACAGTCAATAATGGACATACTCCAAAAGTTGAAGGAAAAAGAGATTACGATAAAGAACCTGAAAGATATAATGAGCTATTAAACAACAAGATAAATGAATTAAACAATAAAATTTTAACGGAAATCAAAGGTAAGGAAAGTAACAAAGTAAAGTATAACGATACTCGTTTCAATAGTTTTCGCGACCTTACCTATGGGCACGATGGATTGATAGATATCTCAGTTCTATTATTTGAAAGGTATCCAACTATTGGAAAAATATTACAAGATAAATTCGATTGCATATTTATTGATGAGTATCAGGATACTAATGAGAAAATAATAGATATCTTTTTAGAAAAATTCCCAGACAAAGACAAAACCTTAATTGGACTTTTTGGCGACTCCATGCAGGCAATTTATGAAGATGGCATTGGAGATGTTGAAAAGTATATTAACAGAAAAATTTTAAAAAGAATTAATAAAGAAGATAATTATAGATGCTCTGAGCAAGTAGTAAAATTCATAAATAATCTTCGCGATGATAAATTAGAGCAAGATGTAGCTTTCAAAAGAAAAGAAGATGGAATATTTGAGAGTATTAAAGATCGCCAAGGTAGTGTAGAGTTCTACTATTCATGGTCACCACAAAAGCCAGAGTCGAAAAGTACGCCAGAACAAAAACAAGAATATAAAGATAACTATATAAAAGCACTGGATAGTCTGATTTTAAAAGCATTAGATGGAAAACAAAACTATAGGCAGTTAAAGCTCACGAATAAATCAATTGCTTTTGATGCTGGTTTTGAAAGCCTCTATAACGTATTTAATGAACGCTTTACAGATAACAAAGAAGCTATGGATAATCACCTGGCAGCCCTCCAATTAACTGACCTTTTTGAACTTTGTCATGCTTACAAACCTCATAAAGATTCTGGATTGTCTCCCGATTATAACTTAGTGCTTTCTAAATTAAAAGACCAAGGTGTCGGTATTAAAAATATCGCTGATAAAAAGGAAATAGAAAATAAATTTAATAGTATCATCAACTCTGAATTGAGTTTATTTAAAACATTAGAAAAAGCCTTTGACCTCAAATTACTGAAAAAATCTGAGCAATATCTTGGCTATCTGGAAAGACGAAAAACATACCTAAAAGAAATATCAAATGACACAGAATTTAATACATTTAGAACGCTCTATTTAGCAGGAAAAAACACACTCCCCAGAATAAGAGATGACTTGCCTGAATTGGATGAATATGAATTCGACGAATTGAAGAAAAAAGTACAGAAAGAAGTCTTTTATAAAAACCTTTTTTCTGAAAAGGTAAATTTTCAAGATCTGTTAAATTATTTTAATTATCAGAACGAATACACCCAATATATTACCATGCACAAAACAAAAGGTTCGGGTATAAATAATGTACTTGTTGTACTCGATGAGTATTTTTGGACTAAGTATAATTTTAGACATATATATTCAAACGATGTAGATACTATCAAAAAGTGGGAAAATCAAAAACTGTTCTATGTTGCATGTTCAAGGGCTAAGGATAACCTGAAAATAGTACGGCTTACCTCCGGTGAAGAAGAAAAATCTGAAATAGAGCGATTTTTTGGAAATGCTATTGAAAAACCTGGATAAATGAGAAAAAAATTGAAGGACAAGGAATGGGAAATCTGGGGATACCTGATTTAATTCTAACAATTCAAATGCTGCGGACAAGCCGCAGATTTAGGTCGTTGTACGCACAGTGCACGTGACTAATATAATCCAGGAGAAAAAATGGAACTTGATAAGTTTCTTAATTTAATTGCTAGTATATTTGGTACATTAGGTGCCATTTACGTAATGATTGGAATTTTGGCAATGACCCCTGAGCTTATCAAAAGACAAAGCAACTCATATTGGGATTTTAGCATTCCACAAATTGAGTCACTATGCCAGCAGAAGGCTGATAATGTTTCTGGCTTCGTCTTTGTTATTTTGGCGTTTGTTCTTGTATGGATCACTATTGTGTTTGTTCCCGAAGGTATACGTGTTTTTGAAAGCAAGGGATTAGCATTTGCTTTATCTGTAGTGCTTGCTGGTTGTCTTTATATGACCCTTAATTTTGTAAGCAACGGGATATATAAACATCAGAAGTTGGCCGTTGGCAAAATAATAACAGGGCAATATCTCGAAAGCGTTTTCGAAAAAGGCCAGTTACTCCCTTCTGACAATAAATCACTGCAAGCCCACGCTATAGAACTTCTTGATCTTAAAGTGTCAGCAAACGAACCAATTGATACTCTTTTGGGAAGAACAGCAAAAGTTGTAGGTATCAAGGTACCAGCAACCCTTGATTATTCTGCGGTCAAACCCATGAAATGAAAAAGCTATAGTTGCAAATCAAGGAGGAACATGTTTACCGATAAAAAAATTATAGGATCTTGGTTTTCTGACCATCAAAAACCTGATAGCTCTATAGAAGTAAGAGCGCATGTTTTAGATGAGGATAAAAGTTCCCACCTTGAAGACTTTATGGTTAATGAAATACCTAGTTGTTATATTAAAAAAAATGAACTATCCGCTCGAATAAATGAGACAGGCCTCTCTGCATCCGAAATATTACAGAATAAGCTCCCTGACTCGGGGAATGTTATGTCTGGGGATTTTGGTGAAATTCTTACTTTATTTTATCTGGGAAGTGAAAGAAGAGAAGCCCTTAAAACAATAAAAAAATGGAGATTCAAGCAAGATAGAAAAAAGGCGACACCACATTCCGATGTGATTATTTTATACAGAAAATATTCTGACCGTGCTTCAAAAATGGATTATGTTATTTGTGCTGAATCAAAGGCTAAAGCTACAGGTTCAAACTCCGAACCAATAGAAAATTCTATAAAAGGTTATGAAACAGATAAAACAGGACGAATGGCTAGAACATTAGTCTGGTTGAAAGAAAAAGCAATCGATCACGAAAATAAAAATTCTATTTCTTTTATTAAAAGGTTTACCGATGATCATTTAAAGACAGGGTTTAATAAAAAATATCGAGCAGTTGCAATAATTGATCGTAATTATTTAGATAATGAACTGATCAAATCATTAGACCTACCAGTTCAGAATGATGAGTTTGAAATTATAGTGATTGGTATCAATAACCTCAAAGATTTATATGAACAGAGTTTTTCCAGAGCAATAAACGAGGTGACTAATGATTAGTCAACTTCGAAATATGATGGCGGAGATAGAATCTTGGGAGAGCGCTACAGAATTCGGGATTCCAGAAGAGCAATGGGCGGGATATCAGGTTAGACAGAGAAGTGATGATCTTTATATTGCGGTATTGTCATCCATCTTTGATACTTTGCGCTTAGAAGATACTACTGACAAACAACAGCGTTTATCAGATCTTGCTAAAACATTACTTGTTTACTCTAGAAGCGCCGCTTCAAAATATCTTGAAGGGGTGGATAAAACAATAAACCTTCTTTATTGCTCGGCAACTTTTTATTTGGCTGAATTCCCAGCGACTACGACACTCATAGCCAGGCAGATTGGTGGTCTTAAGAGGCTATCGAAAGAAGAATATTTTTTATATTGTTTGCTAAGTCGTCAGCTAAATAATGATAATGAGCTTGAAGAAAATCTAACAGCAATACTAAGTTCTTCTGAACACACGGACTTTGACAAACTCATTTCATATTTCGAAATAAAAAAAAATGAAGGCTTGATTACTGATCCACGACTATTCATGGCCTCAAAATTAGCATTGGATTGCTTGTCCAGATTCGAAAAATTTAATATATGGGATTGTCTCAGAAAGAATGCCGCCAACTATAGTTACGAGGTATGGCGACCATTTCTTTCGAATTCAAAAGCGTTCCCTTTATGGGAGTTATTCCCATCTCAAGTTACAGCTATTGAAAGTGGGATATTAAACGATACAGATGAAGTCTATAGCATGCAGATGCCTACATCTTCTGGGAAAACATCCCTTTGTGAAATTTTGATCTATAACGAAGTAAAAGGTCGAGATAAAAAAGTTTTATTTCTTGTTCCATTCCGGGCGCTTGCCTCCGAAATTAAAGAAGGCATTTCGAAACGATTAAAAAGTGCAGGAGTGTCGGTGGTAGCAAGTCATGGTGGAAACATACCTACAAGATCTGAAGGAGTTACCGTCGAGACTGCTGATGTATTAATTATTACGCCGGAAAAGTTTACTGCTCTTGTTCAGGGATTGCCTAATTTAGAAAATAGATTTAACACCATTATTTGTGATGAAGGGCATTTAATAGATGATAGCAGTAGAGGGCTGCAATATGAACTTTTACTGACAAAACTAAAAACATCCGGAGAGAATCCCAAAAAAATTATCTTCATTTCTGCGATCTTGCCGAATGTCGATATAATACATAAATGGCTTGGTGGGACATCTTCAACATTAGCGCTATCTGATTACAAACCAGTAGAAACTGATTTTGCATTTATTAAACCTCAAGGTGCTAATTCTTGGCAATTGGATTTTAATACTATCTATGAACGCCCGCGCAGTTACTTCCTCTCCAAGTTTCTAATTAAGGACGAATTTAGATATCTTAATCCTGCTACAAACCGTTTAAATCTTATTGGTGGCCGCAACTCATATACGACCCTTGCTTGTGCAGCCGCTTTAAAGGCACAAAGGAATGGCCCTGTGGCACTATTCACCACTCAAAAAAACTTTGTCGCCGGATTAGCAAAAAAATTTTTAGAATTATATAAATTAGCTGTGAAAATTACTGCACAGGAGCAAACTCTGTCGCATAATTTGCCTGATTTAATAGAATATATTGGTTTTCAGTTTGGTGATGATTATTCACTTTCTCAACTCGTAGAACATGGAATAGGATTTCATCATGGAGACTTGCCACAAGAGATCAGGCGTGAAATGGAAACGGCTATCCAAAATAAAACTATTAGTATCCTTATATGCACAAGTACACTCGCAGAAGGTGTGAATTTACCTATTCGTACTCTTGTTGTTCATACGATTAAACGCTTTGATGGAGAGTTTACACGTCCGATAGAGAACAGGAGTATAAAAAATATAGTCGGGCGCGTTGGGCGGGCAGGCAAGGAAACTAAAGGCCGAATTATTTTTGCAAACAAGAATGAGCAGGATGATGTTGAAAATGTATTCAAGGATATGTATATGGAGCCAGCATCAGGGGCACTTTTTAAACTCATTAACAGCTTAAATCAAGCTGTTTCGCGTCTTAATATTCAACTAAATAACGAAATTTTTGAGTCCCAGAGTGACAACTTCTTATCAATTCTCGATAAGATTGATATAGCATTAATCGATTTAATACCTCCAGAAATAATAATAGAAGACATTGAAAAGCACGTTGAAAATTTAATAGAAAGTACGCTTGCATATCAATATTGTGATACGGATGATTTAAAAAATAGAATAAAAGAAGTTTTTATTATTAGAACAAGATACTTGCAAACCGAAGTTAATCGGGAAAACTGGAATTTACTCAAAAAAAGTGGCGCATCACCTCGATATTGGAAATTTGTAAATAACCTATCATTAATTGAGCAACCTGAATGGCAAACCTTAGATTCTCCTAACGATGAAAAATGGATTGACGATATTGTTTTAAAAATTATCGAGTTGCCTACGTTAGAAATTGAAGCTGAGAAAACAATTCTAAAAACGATAATCATTAGTTGGATGAATGGATATACATATGGTGAAATTGCACAATTTTGTAACTATGAAGTCAATGAAACTCTTAAACTCCTTGGGCATTCTATTGGGTATCAGCTGCAAGATGGTGTAGCAAAACTTTCACAGTTGGCAATAGCCCACCATGGGGAAGATAACTTATCCGAGTTAGCGAGAAACTGGTCCTCTCTTTTGCAGTATGGCTTAAATGATTTACAGCAACTCGATTTGTTTGAGAGAGGAGCTAGTGACCGATTAGGTGTGTGGGGAATATCAAGATATCTGAAAGAAAACAGTATAAACGTTAGAGGTTTAATGCTGCTTCGGTTTTTAAGAGCTCATGCTAATAATGTAGTTGCATTTTTGAATGATGATTCGAGAGTACCAAAACTAAGCTCCAAACGTGTATGTGATGAGTTGGGAATTAATTATTGATTTTGATCCTTCCCCCAAAAACTGGAAGCAGGGTTAATCCGCTTTTTAGAAGTTACAAAACAATAAAAATGCTACGGACTACGCCGCGGATTTCCATGTTAGCCCCTTCAGCAGTGCATTATGCACAGATTAGGACTCGTTACAAAATAACTTGATCTAAATACCCTGAAGGGCAGAAACTTGTTTCCAAAACCCCTTAAAAAAATGGGTATTTTGAAAACAAAAGATCAAGTAATTTTGGAGCCGATCCTTAGAGGATAATTAAAATGAAAACTCACGGCAAGGTAATTTTTTCTTGGGATAATGACATATTATATGTTGAAGCTTTTGGTCCCTTTAATGAAGAAG
>PIVQ01000135.1 GCA_003354055.1 Desulfobacteraceae bacterium
TCCCCTACGGCCTGCATGATTCTCTGTGTACGCTTCGTGTGGGTCGTTCGACGGTATGTCTATCCTTCCCAATCACGCAACACTCGATACGGGTGGGTGGTTAACCCTTTTCCCGACAGGGACTTGCACCCTGTAAGACGCACCAAGCTTCGCTTGGCGCTCCAACACCCCTAATAACCGGCTTGTCCGTGTTCATTTGGATTGTTGAAATCTATAATGCAACATCAAGGTTTTGAGCATATTTGAGCTTTTAACTTTTTATATTGTACCAAATCTCAACCCATTAATTTAATAAAAATAGAACCTTTAGAATAAACTGTAACTCGTCCATCATCTGAAACCGCAATACTTACCGTGTTTGTTATCTTTGAAATTTTTGCTGCTGTACTATGTTTACTTCCTCTACCAGTTTCCTCTTCTGCGTCAGTTCCAGCAGGTGGTCGTATAAATGTCATTCCTTGTATTATCTCTCCACTTCCAGAGATGATTGTCGCCCCATCCTGAATTAACAATCCTACAATTGCAATATCGGATGTTTCATCAATATGCATTTTATCCCAGTCAAGGAATTCAGTTTTTGGTTTATCACAATATTGCAATACTGCTTCGTGATCACCAATAGTCATAACTGCTCCATACTCCTGATCTGAAAGCAAAAAGCAAATTCTAAAAACAGTTTGCAAAACGGGAACATCTATGCCGTGTGTAGCGGAAAGGCTTTTAATAGCTCTATTTAGTTCACTTCCGTATAAATGCCATGACGCATTCCTATGTGATAATACTCGTTGCCCTCTATAGAAAGTTACGATACGATTATTTCCCAGAAAAATAAATAAAAGACCCGAAGTAAGTTGCGATGTCATAGCAGCTTTCTTATATTTATCTGGCAAGAATGAATCATTGCTAAATTCGTTATCGTTGTATAGAAAATTCCCCAAAATATCTCCAGATGATTCCATTACTATTGCACCATCCAATCCATCAATTAAATTAGCCATAGATTGGATTTCAGACAACGACTTGCTATTGATACCTTCCTTAACTCCAAATATTCTGGATGCAAATATAGAATGGTCCGTTTTACCAGGAACTATTAATATTGCGGAGCAAACAGATACTTTCTCATGCTTTAATGTTCTTAGATCGTTAATTATTCTCATAGTATCTTTAAAAATATTTGCATTAATGTTTAGTTCTTTGACTATTGATGCAATAACTAAAGAATACCGTATCTTTCTAAATTCAGCTGTAATAGAATTGAACAAATCTGGATCGATTTCATAATTTTCTATATCATCTAATTCATATATTGGAGTACGAGATGAATAGCTTATTGTTTCTTTTCTAAGTCCTATAGGAGGACCAATTAGAAATTCTGGATCTCTGTAAGATTCTCCATGAGATAAGATTGGTTTCCATCCATTCTGCGAAGACCAAAAAATTGGAAGTGTGTTATTCGGAGTGCTATAAAAAAAGCCTACTAGCCCTTGGGAGTTATTGTATCCTAATGGGTGATTAAGATAGAGACGCTTTCCATAGCTTTCAATGATTTCCATAGCTTGTTTTCTTTCGGAAGGATCCGAATATATAACGCTATCTTCAGAAAATGGAAGATCTTTCGACTCAATTTCTTCAACAACAAAAGTATCAAAATCTGTTAGTGCTTTAAGTTTAGTGATGCCGTCAGCGTAACCGATCAGTACTGCATAACCAAAATTGATTTTAATATCTTGTAATATTGGCTTGACTACAGTTTCCCATACTTGGATTGATTGGTTTCCAGATCCTAAGAAGTCATCAAGAAAAATAACAGAATCATTTTCAGTCAGTGGCAATGTGCTAATATCGTTTGGAGCTGTAAAGGCATCAAGAGGAATATTATTTTGATTCCTATAATAATAGGCAATCATCGATCCACTCTTTGCAACATAGCCGACTGGAACAAACCAAGTTTTCCCTTTTTTATTTTCATACTTCGTTTTTATGCTTTTAGATAATTGAGTAACATAATCCTCAACTTTTTTTGGGGTAAAATAATTAAATGAGTCTAATAGTCTTAAGACAATATGAAGATGTTCGGGATCAAATTGTTTAAGCCAATTTCGAACTGCGTCATTTTCAACGATTCCTTTAAAAGGGTTTTTAAATTCCATATTACCTCTATTTTTTGTGTTAACTCACATAGAATTTGATTGACTATGGATTTGTTAATAGTGAAATGATGCTCACATTTTTCATTGATTTGATTTGTCTACGGCATCGTTTAAGGAGAAAAAATATCTCTCATCAATTATAGTTGTCACATTTAAAATATACTATTAAATATCTTTTATGATATCAGGTTGTTATATCCTTAATTCAAATATAATTTATTGAGTTTAATAAAATCTACAACTTCCTTTGTCACTAAATTTTGTACTGGCAAACCTTTTTTGATACGATTCCGAATATTTTTTGATGACAAAGGAGCAACGTAATCTCGATCAAGTAATATGAATTTTTCTGAATATTTATTGTAAAGTGGATTTTGGTAGAAGGACGTTTCAATTTTAAATCCAGTTCTTTCACAAATTAGTATGTGTGCAAATTTAATAAGTTCTTTAAAAGTTGGCCAATTGACTATCTTGTCTAAGCAATCGCTGCCACACAAAAAAAACAATTGAGACCTCTTAAATGTTTGCCTTTGGATGTGCTTTACAGTTAGGTCAGATGTTACAAAGATCCCTTCCCCTAACTCAAAATTGCAGATATCATAATTAGAGTTACTATTGACAGATATCTCTATCATTTTATAACGCAGATTTTCTGGAGCTAAATTTTCCTTTGAATAATTGTCTCCGCTTGGAACGAATACAATTCTATTAAATCCATAAATTTCAATAATATTATTTGCTAATCGTAAATGACCGAGGTGAATAGGATTGAAAGCTCCTCCAAATACTGCAATCTTGAGAACATTCTTAGGAAAGTTTATATCTCGAAAATATTTCATATGGGTAATCTATTTTTTATAAAAAATGACGCAGTCTCCTTGAATCGTGGTGCAGTCGCCGCGAACATAAAAATCTGCGGCGAAGACCGTAGCATTTTTTTTGTTTTACAGGTGCTATTTCTTGAGAGAATCAAAATCAAGTACTATCAAAATTGTCAATAATCTCAGCCAAGATGAATTAATGCGAGGGACAGCCAAGTCTATGGCGATTGTTGTAACTTTTTTAAAAAATTAATTAGTGCTTCCTGTGGGTCATCCTCATCAGAAGTTATCATATTGATACCCCATTGACCTAAAATTGCTTCTTGAATTGGATTAGGTCTGTGCGTAAATACATAAGATCGTGGTTTTTTTTCCACGGTTGGATTGGATTTCCATAGCTTAGCTAATTTGTAAAAAAGGAACCTCAAATTCACATCTGCCAAACTATAACCAATAAATAAAACAGACTTTCCGAGCACGTCAGACCTTAATTTAATATCGAGAGGAGTCTCAAACTCTAAACGTTCATAATAACTTGATTCATCCATGACTATTGTAGAGTCATCATACAAATCACCGTGGAATTTGATAATTTGGGTGATCCCATCCTTTATCTTCGTTATATCCGAAACACTTGCAATTTTAATGTATTTATTATTTTTGTTATAGTAATCAAATGAACGTTCGAGCCAACGGTCATAGTTGGTTGTATAGATCATTGGAAACTTCATATTTGCTATCAATTCGTGTACATATGAATTTTGCATTTTCGATTCGATCTTTTCAGAATGCCACTGTGTGTCCATCCAACTTCTTAGGGAGCCTATTGACCCTTTTTCTATTCGATAATATTCTGCAAGAGCTAAATTTTCACCGAAAGTTTTATATATATCAGGATCATACCCAAGTTTAACAGCAATGTGATCTATTAATTGAGACCAGTCAGGCACGCCCAGATTCTTTGATATGCCAGCCCCGACAAATAAAATAACATTTCTGTCTTTATAGGCAGATTTTAAATCGACCATTACCCTTTCTCCTCCGATAGATGTTTTATAAACTTTGTAAATGCCTTTTTGCGCATTGATATTTCATTCTTTTTTTCGCCCAATTCTGCAAAAGTTTTTTTGCATCCTTCTGGTATAAAAACACAGTCCCATTGATAAGCTCTATCACCTTTTGGTTCGGGAGAAATATTGCCATCAATTGACCCGTCAAAGATATATGTTTTTTTTCCATCACAGTATGCAATAACGGTCGTGGCAGTTAATGAGGTATCTTCAAGCCCTCCCAGCAATTCTGAGAATTTGTCTGCTTCCAATGTATCCCAGAAAACTTCGGACAAGCCTCCAGGAAACTTATTAAGACTATTGATATAGAGTCCAGTCTGTTCTATAAAAACCGGCCTCCCTATTATAGAAAAAGCCTTCTGCACCTTATCCCTTACAATTTCACGAATATCCTCTGTCAGTATCTCCTGAATTTCTCGGTCAACAGGAATAATAGAGATATCGGGATTACCGATAATGGCCTCTACTTCCTTTGTTTTAAGATAATTTTGAGTTACAAATCGTATTTTCATTTTTTAGTTCCTTTGATATCCATAATATATTGCTGCATCTATTATTAAAAATAATAGACAATCAGGTTGGTTAAAACTTATTTTTTTTGGCAATTCATAGGGTAAAATGCATCAGGGTAAACGCAAGTAACTTTGGCATTAATTTTAATTTTATTAATAACAGCGACTTGCACATATGGAGAGTTTGACCTGCGTTTACCTTTGAACCATAAGACATTGAATTCATTATACTGATCTTTTGAAAATGCAAATCGGAACAATTAGTTTGCCCTGAAGATACTTGACTTTAAAAACCAACCACCTTACAAATAAATTCGCCAGTGAATGCCTACCAATCATCGCTTTGCTCATACCCGATCTTCAACAAAATCCAGTTATAATGTTTTTTAAAATAATTCTTATTGAAAGAGGTAAAATACCTTCTCCAATCACCTTCTTTACCCATTCTATAGTGAGATCTTATATCTTCCTGTCCTGGTTCTCTTCCTCCTGTTTTTGTCATAAAGGAGTGGTTTTTAAGTAATTCGGTTAGATTGCTATTACTCAATATATCGTTTAATTTTAAATGAAATAACACCTTTTTGAAGTTCACATAAGAGTTTTGGGTTAAGTCTTCAAATCTGAGTTCTAAAATGCGTTTATCTCTATAGTTCCAAGACCCAATTCTCTCTAAATATCGTCGATTGAATTGCATGTCCAAACATCGTCCAGATTCAAAGTCGAGTTGCGAAAGAGCCTTCCTATGGGATACAAGTTCCGGCCAAGTATCGGTTTGGTGACTATAGAGATGCGAGAAATAAGCAGATATACATACGTCACGAGCATCTCTCACTACATGAAAAGCTTTCATGTCTGACAATGTCGAAACATATGAGTAACCGGCATTTGTAAAGAAGAGAAAATCATTACTCCTCTTGGACATGAATTGTTTTAAATTATCTCTAAAGTCTGGAGGTTTTGATACGCGTATATAATTACGCCCTATAGACTTTGTAAGATCACTTAATATGTCACATATCCAACGTGTGGCACATTTATGATGACCAAAATAGGCTAACATTTTTGACCCCTCCTAATATAAACACGAGTCTCATTCCGAAGAATTGTATCAATAAGGTATTTAAAGAATCCTAAGCAATCAGACGACCTGCTCTACTTAGTTGTACCAATATTTATGAGAGCGCTTGTTGGATTGTAGTGTTTTATCTTAAAGCACCTTATCAGGACTAGTTAAAAGCATACTTAATCTGCTATCCAATGCGCGAGGTTTTGTTCCACAAAGGTATTATCCGTAAGATGGGGATACTCAAGCAGTATCCGATTTATGGCTTCGGTCTGACCTGGGGACAAACGATCCTCCGAATTCAGTGATTTGGTATTCTGCAACAGGCCCTGTCTCTGCAAGACGTAGGAAATGCCAGGGATACATCCGCTGAAATTGTTTTGGCTGTCAAAAATTGCCCGGTTAGCCAGTGTCAGTTGTGCTCCAAGAGTCAGAAGCTCCAAAGGAACGGCCGCCTTTTGTTCTCGGATAGTTTGAATCCATTTCAGAAGTTCTACAGCTCTGTTGGTCCAGCAAGCCCACTGTCCAAGCAACCCACCAACTATGTTCAGACAGACAGGTTGTCCTGAGATTTCGAAGCAATAAGGGGTAATAATATCCTGTACAATAGCATCGTCATTTCCTGTATATAGGGCAATCTCCGAAGCACGGCCAGATTCGGCCACCGCCTCTAGAACATCCATGGTACGATATCGATCAAAGGGGGCGATCTTGAGGCCAAGTAATTTAGGAATCTGCAACAGATCCTTCCAGAAATTTCGATCATGAGTTATTCCACTGATCTCCAGTGGCATGTAGAAACCCATGATAGGAAGAATCGTGGCTACCTCACGTGCACAATCAATGAGTTCTCGATTTGATTTTCCGATCAATGTGTTTAGTGACAGCAGTCCCAAGTGGTACCCTAGTTCTCGGGCAATCTCAGCCTCCCGGACTGCTTGTTCTGTGGGTCCTACGATACCTGCTATTAAAATCGGTTCATGACCCCCTGCGACGGTATGTGACCTACTTGTATCGGCTGCCAATTCCAAGACTGGCTGGTACAGTCCGATCTGAGGTTCGTGTATGGCAAACTGGGTTGTATGTACCCCTACAGCCAAGCCCCCAGCTCCCGCATCAAGGTAATACCGAGTCAGGGCTCCTTGACGCTTTATATCGATATGCAGATTGTTAGTGAGAGCAAGCGGATGAGCTGGTATCACACAACCCTGTTGTAACCGTTTTAGCAATTCTTTTTTCATTGTTCTGTCCTCTCATAGACGGGCTATTTCGAAATTCAAAAACATGATTGAATTTAGCGTCATATACGTTATTTCCAGTGAAACTCCATCTTTAGCTGTTGTGCCTATATGTATATGCCCCCCCCCATTACAACACAAAATTAACTAGATGACCTATCGAGTCCCATTAGTGTTACATCTTAATCATTGGGAAAGAACAGCTGCAAGTTCTGTAAGGACAGTGCATAGGAGATTTTTCAAAAGAATAATCTCGTCGATACAGATTCCCGAGAAACATCTGACGATCATTCCTCATATACGAATCCCAGCATTTCCACATGTCTAGGTTTGGTAAAAGAACAAAATAGCTGTGTCCTGCATTACATCTCTGCCCATAACTTTCGACACATCTGTGATTGATCCCGAAATAGTCCTCAATCAGTTGATATTCATCTTCAGAATAGCTTATATAATGCCCAGCATGATCTATAAGTAAGTCTGTATTAAAGCAAATTCCCTCAGCTTCAAATAGCCTTTTGAGCTTCACAAGCCTCCTGATATTTTTTTCACCTTTTGGGATAACATTGACTACATCCAACCTGGAATGCGGAGGCATAGATAACCTCAACACGCGACATTTTTCATAAAATACTTCTGCTTTTGTATATTCCAGGTGTAATGATGCTTGTAGCTGATTAAATTTGCCATTGCACATTTCTATTATTTTCATGTATGCACTTACATCAGCGGACATATTACTACACAAAGAAATCCAATGACTGCGCCTCTCAAGCTTAGAAACAATTTTATAAATATCTTCCGTGTTTATCATTACTTCTCCCCCCATAATCTTAACGTCATGAGGGACCTTTAGTGAGTGAGAAACTAAAGATGCAACATCATCAATATTTGAAGGAGGAGGAACGTCAAACTCGGATTGCAAACAATAACTACAACGATAATTGCATGTCGTATTGACTTTCCAAGTGACCGTATTAGTTGGAAGTTTGCCTGTTGTCATAGACTTTTTTATAGTAAATTTAGCGTCATATCTGTTACTTTCAGTGAAATTCAGTCGTTAACCTATTAATTTAAGACTTGTTGTGGAAACGCTGACTATTGACATAAGAGTCTTGCCAACATCGCCCATCGTCCTGTATCCAATCCATTAAGTTTTTATATGGCCAATCCCAAATAGATAAATCGGCCACTTTACCGGGGTTAATGCCCCCTTTCTGCCATTTAGAGAAAGTGCCATTAGGTAACCATGATCCAAGGTTGATGAGTGTCTCTGCGTTGATACCCGGGACTGTCTCAATGATAATTTTCAATTCATTGACAATGTCTAGAGTATCGTTGCTGGCTAAACTGTCTGTACCTATCCCGACTGGGATACCGGCCTTGAGAAAATCAAGTAATGGATACTTACCCCGTTCAAAGTAACGATGGCTTCCTGGACAAAAGATTACCGTACAGCAATTTTTGCGGATTATTTCGATATCCCCGTCACAAAGGCAACCGGCATGAACCAGAAAAGGTCTGTACTTCAAAACGCCAATGGAATCAAGATATTTAATTGGCGATATCTTGGGGCATTGCCAGTGGTCTGATAGTGAATTATTAAGCTGCTTTTTGTCGAAGATAGGCCCGTTGCCTTTCATGAAGAATTGAACCTCTTCCCATGTTTCTGAAACATGTATAGAAAGTGGCATGTTGAAAAGAGCAGCATATTCACAACAAAGTATTAGCAGCTCTGGAGAAACAGAATAAGGTGAATGTGGTCCTATGCCGACATGTTGCTGGCCTTTTGCTAAACGGCTAGTCAAATGAGAAAATGCTTGATTAGCCTTCTCGGGTATGAATTCGATAGTTTCGTAAAAATAAATGTGCCGTGGGTGAAAGGCATCGGACTGAGGATCAAACAAATCTAAAGAGAGATTGTCAAACAGGGTAGTGGTGCCAGTAGACAAAATGGCCGCTTTTTGACTTTTGGCAGCGGCAACCAACTCATATCTCGGTGTTTGATCTTTGAGCTTATCAATTTTCAATAACCATTTCGCAAAAGAATTTTCAAACTTGAGTCGCCTATGAAAAGCAGAATATTCCAGATGACAATGAGCGTTAACCATGCCTGGCAATATAATACAATCTCCCAAGTCCATATATTGCCGAACTGATTCTGAAGTCCGTTTCGAACGAACCTCCTCGATAATTCCTAACTCAGTGTTTATTGCTACAACTGCGTTTTCTATTATCTTACTGGATCCTGTATAAACATGACTACAGTATAAAAGTTTACGAGACAAGTTGGTATATCCTCATTGGTTGGGTTGAAAATATAATCCAGCTTTAGATTAGGTCTTTATAATAGGACTCTGGGTGAATATCCTTTGGATGAATACCTGATCGAAGAAGTGCTATTCGAATTTGAAGGCATAAATCACACCGACTTACGAAAGTAGATCGATTATCCCATTGGAAATGGCTTTGCTTTTGGGCCCAGAGAAAAAGTCCATAAGGGCCATCCTCTAATAAGGTACAAAAGACAGGAAATGTGGCCTTAGTTATTTCAGGGTGCAAGTCTTCTATCGTTGCCACTGAAATCCCGGGGCATATTCCAGTAATCAGGTTACCTTCTGGGTCCAAATGGAAATGATTTTCGTTGAGAAGGTATTTTGCACAATTTTGGCCCTCGAACTCACTGGCAGGACTTAGTTTGCAGTAATCCTTCAAGTTCTTGCAGGCTCGTCCGTAAAGGGTCACCGGATAAAACTCAGCCAGTTCAGCGATTGATTTATTTATGCCCACGACATCACAGAATTCATCAAGGGTATAGGTTCGATCTTTTTCTAGGGAAGAAAATAAAGGGAGTAGCATCTTCTCATTTCGCATGATCAAGTTCTTTCGACTGAATACAGTTGTTGCCGCATCAATACAAGTCTGGGTTCTGGCGAAAGGAATATGTTCAAGGTGAAACGGCGAGACGCTTATCCAAACCTTCTTTAAGCCAGCTTCTTTCATTTTTGTGAAGTATTTGACACTTTTGTCATAATCATTAGACCAAAAGCCATTGGTTTGTATGTATGATACAGGAAGTCCTCGTGAGGCGGTAGCCCTGATAGCCTCAATTGTGAATTTCATGTTTAACCCCAATTCACCACCGGCAAAATGAAGTTCTTCCAAAAGAGGTTCGCAAGCTAAGGTATCGAGCGTCTGTGTTAGCCTTTCGAGGCTCATCCACTCATTCGATTTTGACTGACTGCAATGATATACGCAGTGTTTACAAGACCCGCTGCAACGATATGTAAGAATTAACCCTCCCGTTTTTAGTGGAGGTATTTCATAGATTCCAGACTGTGTTAAGCTCCGACCTTCTTTAACAGCTCCTCTATCAGTAGACATGCTGTCTCCTTTTATTTTTAGTATATTCCCCAATTAGTCGAGGTAGATCCAGATACATCCGGTCATCTTTATATATTGGTTTTTAGTCATAGTAATTCACTCTAACTGTTAAAATTTTAGTACAAAAAATATAATCATGTATTCAGCTTTAATACGAATTGTTCTAAATCGTCGTGGTATGTTATATATTTACGTGGAAGTTCATAAAGATTTGGGGCAACACCAATATTTTCTGGTTTGCATGTTACGGCACATTTATAGCCGGAATCTTTAACAATATCAATTATCCTTGGATCATAGTCTCCATGAGGATAGGCAAACGAGTAGACTTCATCATCAAGAATATCTTCCAAAGATTTCTTGCTATCATAAATCTCATTGATCATTTGCTCTCGATTCAAATGTGTCAATCGAAAATGCTCTATAGAATGTGAACCAACCTCAACTCCTAAACTATTTAGTTCTCGTATCTGTTTAGCAGTCATAATAGATACCTTTGCACTTGTGCGCTTAATCCACTTTGCCTTCAAACCAAGAACTCCTGAAACAGCAAATAAAACTGAGGGAAATTTAAATTCCTGCAAAATCGGCATAACAAGATCATAAAAACTTATATCAGCATCGTCAAAAGTGAGTACAACTGAAGGTCTATAGGGTGTTTGATTACCAAGAAGTGATTCATACAACTCTTTTAAGCCAATAACGTTATAAAATGATTTTTTTAGATATGCCATTTGAGAATAAAATCTATCAACATCACAGAAACAACTTAAGTTTGTTCCTAATTTAGGATGACGACCAATCTGATGATAAAGTAATATAGATATAGGGATTAATGGCACTTTTGTTTCCATAAAATATAACCTTATAGGAAGATATGTTTATTTTAATTAGTTGATAAAGACACATTTCGAAAGTTTTCTATAGATATCCGTATTAAAAGTTTTCATGTAAACCTAATGGAAAAATCCCTTGAGTATTTTTAGAGTCTCAGAAACCCCATCAATCTTGACATTAAACCGTATATCACGAAAGTTCTTTAAAGCATCTAAAATCAGATCAGCCAGTTTTTCTCGATCAAGTTCATCTGAATTAATAATACGAATCACCCCCTCTTGTTGAAATCGAACCATTCGTAGTTTCTGTTCCTGGTTATTCCCATGAAATAAACGATTATAGATCAGAACTGGCTTTTCAATTGAGACTGCCTCTAGTAAGGAATTGTAACCGCCCATACAAATCACCGCTGATGCTTCAGATAGTATTCGATGATAGTGTTCTTTGTCAAACTGATGGATTTTCACATTGTGAAGATTATTTTGCTTCACATATTCATGAAGTCTTTGTTTATCTTTTTGAAAAGCACCTATAAAAAGAACGAGTTGGTGTTGCCACTGCCGTGCAATTGTCTCATGAGCTTTAAGTACAGCATCAAGGAGTTCTCCTCCCATGCGCCCGCCTCCCACAGATACTAATAGAATTGGCCAATTTGATTGAGATCTTCTTTGTTCAATGGATTGCACGATGTACCCTGTGTAGTGAAATGGTATCTGAATCTTTTCGACCATAGGGAAACTCGATTTAAACGGTACAATATTGGGATCACCATGCACCAGAATCAAGTCATACCATTTATTGATCAGAGAACAGACATGGGAATCGCGTGCACTGCCCTCTTCAGTTAAAATAACATCTCGAACACAACTGACTATCTTACTTTGAAGATTATTTTTTTTAACCTGTGTAATTAATGAGATCGCTTCAGTTTCAAATAAGGGACCAAAAGGGAAATGTTCTGTAATTAGTAAATCCGGCTTAACTTTACAGACCAATTTCTTAATAATGCTACTACGCATCGAAAGACACTGTTTTAAAT
This sequence comes from Desulfobacteraceae bacterium, assembly GCA_003354055.1. The sequence goes on from PIVQ01000135.1 coordinate 12,118, forward strand.
TAAGATTTTGATCCACAGGCATAAGTTTCTGTTGCTTTTCCACACTATAAATAGCAGGTATTTGAATGTAATTTATTTCTGCGGAAATATTGTAGTTAGGAACAGGCTCACCGCCATTAATTAGATATATCTCAAAATGTTCGCATAAACCTCGTGACAGTTCCACCACGCGCACAAAATGGCCAATACCATAAACATAATTGCAATGAATGAAAATGGAGGGTCTATTTGGCTTTTTCTTCTTAAACTCATTCATTTCTTCAGGCAACATTTACAACTCCGTGATACTGTAAGACATCTCATTATCAATAGCCTAAACATTCTATAAAAGTGGAGAATAGAAAACGGTGGCTCCAAGATGTGTTTAATGTTTTAATTTTAATCGGACATTTGTAAAGGGGTAATTGCGCCTACCCCCAATCTTAGACCACGAAACGAGATTTCTTAAGTGGAAACTGCGCTCCCTTGTTTTGTGATATAGGCGACCTACGAGCCGCCCGTTTATTATGCTGCCTTGAATATT
>PIVQ01001687.1 GCA_003354055.1 Desulfobacteraceae bacterium
ATGCTGGCAATCGTACCTTCAATGATTTTGAGCAGGGCCTGCTGAACGCCTTCACCGGAGACATCTCTGGTAATGGACGGATTGTCTCCCCGCTGAGAAATCTTATCGATTTCATCAATGTAGATTATCCCCTTCTGGGCCTTTTCAATGTCATAGTCGGCATTCTGGACCAGGGACAAAACGATATTTTCAACATCTTCACCCACATAGCCGGCCTCGGTCAGAGCCGTTGCGTCGGCAATGGCAAAGGGAACATCCAGAAATCTGGCAAGGGTCTGGGCAAGAAGAGTTTTACCGCATCCAGTGGGCCCGAGGATCAGAATATTACTCTTCTGAATTTCCACATCGTCCTGCGGCTTCTCCAGGTGAGATTGCAGGCGTTTGTAATGGTTATAAACAGCGACAGACAGGACCTTTTTGGCCTGGTCCTGCTCAATGACGTAGGAATCCAGCTGCTCTTTGATCTGCTTGGGCACCATGAACTCTTTAACGCCCTCGGTTTCGGCAGCCTGTTCTTTTTCCTCATCTTCAATGATTTCACCGCAAAGCTTGATGCACTCATTACAGATGTAGACACTTGGCCCGGCTATCAGCTTTTTGACTTCTTTCTGATTTTTTCCGCAAAAAGAACAGAAAAACTGATCATTATTATCTTCTTTTTTGGCCATATTTTACGACTCCTTTGAAGCCTCCTCATCCTCTTGTTCCAATTCACTCCTGTCTGCAACCACCCG
>PIVQ01000136.1 GCA_003354055.1 Desulfobacteraceae bacterium
AGCTTGTCCTTTTCAACCACGGGAATCCCTGAGATCCTGTATTTGGCCATGATCTGAAGAACTTCGGAAATGGTGGCATCCGGATGAACCGTGACAGGATCCACAATCATTCCGCTTTCGCTCTTTTTAACCCGGTCCACCTCGACACACTGCTCTTCAATGCTAAGATTTCGATGGATAAATCCCATACCACCCGCGCGGGCCATGCTGATAGCGGTGAGCGCTTCGGTCACCGTATCCATAGCAGCACTGACAATGGGGATATTTAATTCAAGTTCTTTAGTCAGCCGGGTACGTGTTGTAACTTCATCAGGCAGGATGGCGGAATAATCTGGAACAAGAAGGACATCATCAAAGGAAAGTCCCTGTTCGGATAATACGTTGGACATAAAAGCCTCCAGAAAGGAAAAAAGTGTTTATTAATACTATTAAGGCCAGCCATTCAATAGGGAATTAAAGGCCAGCCAAATTTAAAATGCAAACAAAGTATATAAACACGTACTCTTACCAAATCCGGCTTAATTTTACAAGTTCAAACTCCATTAGACACCATAAAAGTCAGAGAAGCGCTATGAATGAATCCTTAACTTTTCATTGGGTATCCCGGCTGAGAATATCAAGGATCACAGGTATGGCCGGGGGGATACGTTCGCTGTCTTCCAAAATATTACGGATCATGGTCAGATGGTTTCCCTGAACCCTGGTACACGGTATTTGGTCAAGCGTTGCAGAATCCACTGTGACAAGGCCGTCACCAATGGTTCCTGAAACCTGCGCCATTGCCTCTTCCAGGGCTAAAACTGCGGGCATTTTTTCCTCAGGAAGACTTTTTTCCAAATTTTTAGTCAGGTTGTGAACATCCCGACCGGACCAGGGTGAGATCATTCCAGCGATCACATGAAGCTCTATATCTGCCGGATGGGAGCGGCTGTTGAGCCGGACCAGAAAATCACTGCCCGGTATCAAATCAATCCCGGCAGCCCCGGCGCCGTCAAGCAACCCTTGAAGCCAGTGAGTATCCTGTTGAAAAAAATTCTGAGCCTGGTCTTTTATTTCCATGACAAACCTGAACCTTGCCAGTTCAGATCCATGGTTTGGGGTGCCCACCATGATCAGGGTTGATACGCTAGGTACCCTGCCCGATGAAGCTGCCCGGGTATAATTTATAGCAGGATCCGTCAGCATCTCTCTGGATACGAGCCCTCCCATGCTGTGTCCGATAAGTATCAGTCCCTTATTTTTAGTAACTGGATCTTTGATATGTAGGTGATCCTTTGCAATTAAGGATTCAAAAAACAATCTTGCCGAAGCTGTTACATTCTGGTCATTGGGATAGGACATAAAAAATACAGGATACCCTTTTGAATTTAAAATGGGTGCCAGATTCAGCCATACCCGGCCAGGCTCATCCAGTCCATGGATTAGAATAACCGCGGGTTTTGGCAAGTAAGAATGCTTCGTCCCCCACATATCAGGAGCAATATAGCGGGTAAGACCGTAAAGTTCCCGGACCTTATGATTAGCCGCAGGAAAGGCAGATTTCACCTGTTCATGAATATAGTTCCTGGCACGCCACTCCTCCTGAAGAAAAAACTGTCGTCCCGCCTGAAACAGGCCCACAACCACAGCCAACAAAACCAGCCATTTCAGCCATTTCAGCCATTTCAGCCATTTTTTAATCATTTTCATCTTTTATCAAATCCTTAAATTTTCCCCCTGTCATACCATAGAAATATGATTTGTTTCATCCCTAAATATCTGGTATAGCTGCCTGCAGCGGCGCAAGACTGCTAAACGGTAAAGTTTCCCAATCATTCAAAGGATTACTCAGGGCCTATGAAAAAAAAACCCCAATGGTTAAAAGCCTGCATTGTATGGCTTGTACTGAGTGCCGTGACCGCTCTTGGGATACTGGTTGCCGTTGGATTACCCCTTTACCTACACAGCCTTCCGGCTCTTTCCCCATGGCATGCCTGGCACTTCACCCGGGAATTTACAAGCAGTTCTCCTGTCCGAAGCTTCGATCAATATCTGAATCTGGAAGACGAGTTATTCACTGAGCTTAACCGCCATATTGCCCGGTCAAACCTGCCCCCGGATCCCATAAACCGCTTTAACCAGGAAAGTATCTCCTATCCCGGTAGCCCGGATAAAAAAAGCCAAAACTGGAACCGGACCTTTGAATTGATGGTTCCTAAGCCCCGCGCCGGCGTTTTACTGCTCCACGGCATGTCTGACTCCCCATACTCCCTTCGCAGTATCGGCCTTAAGCTTCAACAAGACCATGTTCAGGTTTTAGGACTGCGCCTTCCCGGCCATGGCACGGCACCTTCCGGCCTTGTTCACACAACCTGGCAGGACCTGGCACAGGCTGTGACCTTAGGCCTAACCCATCTGAATAACCAAGTTCCCAACCGCCCCCTGTACATCATCGGGTACTCAACAGGCGGAGCACTCGGCATCCACCACCTTTTATCTCGACCTGATCCTGAACTTGCCAAAAGGGTTAAAGGACTGATTTTAATCTCCCCTGCCCTGGGCGTCAGCCCTCTGGCATCCCTTGCCGTGTGGAAAAAACGGTTCAGCCGTCTGCCCGGATGTAAAAAACTGGCCTGGGTGGATATCCAGCCCGAGTATAATCCTTATAAGTACAACTCCTTTCCTACAAATGCTGGGGAGCAGGTCTTTCGTCTCACCCGCGAAATACAAAAAAAGATTTCAGCTTCTACACCGGAACTTCTGACTATTCTGCCTCCGATTCTGACATTTCAGTCCATTGTAGATGCAACAGTCTCCACCAACGCAGTTGTGAAGAATCTGTTTGACCGTGTTCCTAAATCGTCTCATGAACTGGTAATTTTTGATATCAACAGACTCTCCGGCCTTACGCCTCTGATTTCCAAAATTTCTGCAGCCGCTGTTGAAGAATTGATACAAAGGCGTGAACTCCCCTATACCCTTACCATTGTCACCAACAGGACACCTAAGACAAGAAAGATGGAACTGCGAATCAAGTGGGACAGTGAAAACAGGACCATTCCCCTTGACCTTTCATGGCCACGAGAGATTTATTCCCTCTCCCATGTTGCATTGCCGTTCAGCGAAACAGACCCTCTGTACGGCCGGTTACAGGTGCAACACGCCGACCGGCAAGTTGATGATCCGACAATTCTCAATCTCGGAGATGTTGTACCCAGAGGAGAACGGGGAATGCTCAAAATACCGGCTTCAGACCTGTTAAGACTCAAATGGAATCCGTTTTATCCTTATCTGGAGAAGCGAATTCTCAACTTTATACAACCCTGATGCTAATCTAAAATCAACACAGAAAGGAAAACAAAATGAGTTTACTGACCATAGATGAAACCCTTTGTAAAAAAGACGGTATCTGTGCTGCGGAATGCCCAATGGCCATAATCCATTGGCAAAAGGGAGAATTCCCCGCAGCAACAGATAATGCCTCCGGTATGTGCATCAATTGCGGCCATTGCGTCGCAGTCTGCCCCCATGGTGCCATGACCCATGCAAAGTTAGCCCCTGAAGACTGTCTTGCCATGGATAAGGAATTGGCCTTATCCACCAACCAGACAGAACATTTCCTAAGATCCAGACGGTCCATTCGAAATTTCAAAGAGACCCCGGTTACCAAGGATACATTATCCGAAATCATCCGCCTGGCATCCTTTGCCCCGTCCGGCCATAATATGCAGCCGGTTCACTGGCGGGTACTCAACGGCCAAGAAACGGTCAAAGAGCATACGACAATGGTCATTGACTGGATGAAGCTCACCCTGAAAGAAAATCCCAAATTTGCTAAAGCCCTTCACTTAGATATGCTCATCGGGGCATGGAAATTCGGCATGGATGTGGTTACCCGAAGCGCCCCCACTCTGATCCTGGCCCAGGGGCCTGAGGCAAACCCCAGCGCCCCACCGGCCTGTACCATTGCCATGACTTACCTGGATCTGGCTGCCCAGTCCTTTGATGTAGGGACCTGCTGGTGCGGCTACTTTCTCATGGCGGCATCGGCCCATGCTCCGCTGGCAGAGAAACTGGGGAAAGACAAAGGTCTTAAAACCTATGGTGTTATGATGGCAGGATATCCGAAATTCAAATACCATCGTATGCCGCTTCGAAATACTCCCAAAATCACCTGGACCGAAGGGTCCTGAAGATAGATTCTACTGCACGTTACCGCATGCCCGGCAATGCCGGGCATGCTTTCATTCAAAAATCACCTCAAAAACGCTTTTTCCCTTGACACAATCCCTGTATTTGATAGGTGTTTCATAATACCTTCAGTGTCGTACCAGCAAATAAAAACGAATTCAACAAATCGGAGCTTTATATTCATGTTTCTGAATATCTGTCGGAATAGGATCAGTTATTTTTATCTGATCAGTATTGTAATATTGGGATTGTTATGGATCGGTATACCTGCCGGGGCGCAGAATTCAGGCCTTTTTATCGTACCGCCCCAAGGCGAGATCGTATCAGGAAAGGAGACCCTGTTTAATCTTTTTATCCATAATCCCTCCACAACCCCTCTCACCACCAAAGCATACGGCAGGATAATGGTTACCCTGACAACCCCCAACAATATCAAGGTGGTTGAAGCCTCTCCGGTAGACGGCACCCCGGATCTTTCCATCACAATTCCGGCCCAGGGGTATGTAAAACAGGAATACATTTTTTTAGTGCCTGAATCCATGACCGGGAATATCAACTTGTCTCTTAAAGCTTTCGGGGCAGGCCCGGTATTATTCGCCGCCTCTCCCCCACCATTAGAGAAACAGACTGAACAGATCTCCCTTGGTGAAAAGGAATCTGTTTTCCAGCCTTTTCTTGAAAACCTTTCTGCATATCAGCCCATGTATTTTTTATTTGGTGTGGACCCCGGAACAGAAAAGAGTAAATTCCAGCTCAGCTTTAAATATAAGCTATTTAACGCGCCCTTTGACAGCCAGATGGTCAATGGTTTTATGGACGGATTTCACCTGGCCTATACCCAGACTTCCTATTGGGACCTGAAATCGGATTCCAAACCCTTTGATGACACCAGCTATAAACCGGAACTCTTTTACCTGATCCCCAAGATTGATCTCAATACGTCATGGATAAAAGCCTTCGGCATCCAGACCGGATTCCAGCACGAATCCAACGGTAAAGACGACCCTGATTCCAGAAGCACCAATTTCGCCTATATTGAGCCCATCATGGCCTTCCATCTCACCGACAAGTATTTTCTGGCCATTGCTCCCAAGGTCTGGGCTTATGTGGGCAATGACAATGAGACCAACCCTGATCTTTATAAGTACCGCGGCTATTTCAACTTCCAGGCAAAGATCGGCAATCCTGAAGGTTTTGTACTGGACACGAATACCCGATGGGCGGAAGAAGGCCCCAGTTTCCAGACGGACTTAAGCTATCCCCTGACCTCTCTTTTCAGAAACAGACTGAACCTGTATCTTCACCTTCAGTATTTTAACGGATATGCGGAAAGGCTGGTTGAATACCAGAAAAAAGAAGAGATCCTTAGACTTGGATTTTCTTTAACCCGTTAGACTGTGGATCGATTATCAAATATGAAAAACACATATATTTAGGAGACACAACATGACACGAAAAAAAATTACCGGATTAAACATCAAGCAACGTTGTTTAGGCCTTGGCCTGATTTTGCTTGTCCTTCTTTTTCCCCTATCTGCCTTTGCTCTGGATCCCATCCCTGAAAAATCGGGTTTCAGCGGCTTTATCAGGCTGGGAGGCGGGGTGATGAAATATAAAAGCAATATGGTGGCCGGCAATGATTTTTTGGATATCACCGACAGCACCATTACCTCCAATACGGCCGGCCCTGACAGTGACACCCAGGGCATGCCGACCTTTGACGGAAAACTTGCCTATACCTTTGCCTCCACCCGGACCCAGCTGACTCTGGGTTCCTCGATTGAAGATATTGCAAGGCTTGAAAATGCCCAGCAGCTTGCTGTAAAGCAGGAACTGCCCGATAAAAGTATAATTTCCCTGGGTGCCCTGTTCACCGGTATCCCTTCGGAAGTATGGAAAGACCCGTACCTGACGAATGCCGAACGGGAAAAAACAGACCGAGAATCCAAAGGTGCCAAATTTGCCTTTGCTAATATCCTGGGCAGCAAACTGGAATTTGTTTACTCCTATCGTAAGATCGAGATTGATGACGAGCAGAGTGGGATTAATGATGGCACACTGACTGCGGCTGAACGTAACATGTTAAGACGAGACGGAAAGAATCAGAAGGCAAGTCTTTTTTACCGGTTTAATTTCAATAAGACCCACATCCTTGAACCCGGAATCACCTGGTTTGACCAGGACCGTGACGGGGAGGCCTTTTCCAATGACGGGTATGAAGCCCAGCTGACCTACCTTTACTTAGGGGATCCCATTACCTTAGTTGCAACCGGTGCACTGGGCAAGGCAGACTTTGAAAAAGAGAATCCCCTCTATAACCAGACCCAGGAAAATGATCTATATCTTTTAGGGCTCCAGGCCTATTACAAAGATCCGTTTGGATGGAAACCCTTTGAAAGTGCAACGCTGTCCCTTTACTGCGGCATGTCTTATTTTTATGAAGACGCCAATATCGACTTTTACGATACTGAACTCGGAATGGTTGATGCCGGCATCATGATCCGGTTTTAAACGGTTCACACTTATACTTACGACTTGAATCAAAATCTTAAAATACTTGTTGCACCGAATGCCTTTAAGGGCAGCCTGACAGCAGATCAGGCTGCCCGGGCCATGACCCAAGGCATCCATGAAATCTCCCTTGATATTCAAGTGATCCCCATCCCGGTTTCCGACGGTGGAGACGGTCTTGTCCCCGCCATGGCCAATGCTTTGGGGGGGCAGATACTGAAGGTTTTCGTCAATGATCCCAGAGAAAGAGCGGTAAAGGCAGACTTCCTGTACAATCATTCCAGATCAACGGCGGTCATAGAAATGGCCCTGGCAAGCGGCCTTGCCCTTCTGCCCCGTGATCTTCAAGATCCCACCCTCACCACCACCTTTGGCACCGGAGAGTTGATACGGGCAGCCCTGGACAAAGGGGTGACCCATATCCTGATGGGTATAGGCGGCTCTGCCACCTGCGATGGCGGCATGGGCGCGGCTGCGGCTCTGGGGTATAGATTTCTGGATAAAAACGGCAGGCCTTTACCTCCGATCGGTGCCTCATTAAACCGGGTGGCCGCCATTGACAAGGATGAGGTGGATCCAAGGCTTGCCAAAGTTACCTTTTCAGTTGCCTGTGATGTGACCAACCCTCTGACCGGAACCAACGGCGCCTCTTTTATCTTTTCCCCTCAGAAAGGGGCAAATCCGGATCAGGTTCGGGAGCTGGATAAAGGGCTTGCAACTCTTGGTCGGATAATCGCCAGGGATTTAGGCATGGATATCACAAAGACTGAGGGCGCAGGCGCTGCCGGCGGACTGGGTGGCGGCATGAAGGCCTTTTTCAAGGCGCAGCTTCTCCCGGGAATTGATATGGTCCTTGACCTGGTCGACTTTCATACCAAAGTTAAAACTGCAGACCTTGTCCTGACAGCAGAGGGCCGCATGGACAGCCAGACCCAATTTAACAAAGCTCCTGCAGGGGTGGCCCGGGCTGCAAAAGCTGCCAATGTACCCTGCTTAGGACTTTGTGGCAGTCAAGGCAAAAAAATTCATACACTTCACTCACTGGGCATGGATGCCATATTTTCCATCTGCCCTGGCCCCATTTCCCTTGACTCTGCTATGGATGAAGCCTTTGACCTGTTGGCAGAAGCAACAGAACAGACTGTAAGGGCTTTTTTAACCGGAAGGAAATCAAATAGGTAATCACATGAGTAATCAAAAAATCGGTATAGTCACCGGCGGCGGCGATTGCCCCGGTCTGAACGCTGTAATCCGCGCCATTGTTAAAGCCGGAGATTTAAGCGGCTATCAAAGCATAGGTATCCACGGGGGTTTAGACGGATTGCTAACCCCGGTCCAGACCTCCTCTCTGCTGGTCAAGGATATGGATGGGCTGCTCATCCGCGGCGGTACCATACTGGGCACAGCCAACTCCGGCCGTTTTGCTGCAAAGGCAGGTGCAGGCGAAAAAAGGCAGGTGCCGCAGGAGACACTTGACCAGGCAAAGAAAAACTTTGACAACCTGGGACTGTCCGCTCTTGTGGTCATTGGCGGAGACGGCAGCCTGAGTACGGCCCAGCAGATGTTTGAAATGGGATTTCCCGTGGTCGGGGTTCCTAAAACCATAGACAATGATTTAGATGCCACCCAGATGACCTTTGGTTTTGATACGGCCGTGGCCTGTGCCGTAGATGCCCTGGACCGCCTGCACAGCACAGCCGCCAGCCACAACCGGGTCATGGTATTGGAAGTCATGGGGCGGTATGCCGGCTGGATAGCTGCCTATGCAGGTCTTGCCGGGGGCGCAGATGTGATTCTCATCCCTGAAATTAAATTTAATTTTAACGCCATCCAAAAAAAGATTGAACAGCGGGAAGTTCAGGGTAAACATTTTACCATAGTGATTGTGGCAGAAGGCGCTGCCCTTGGCCAGGAAGTGGTCACAACCGATGACGGTGCAGGGGACAGGGAGATCCGCCTGGGCGGTATCGGCCATGAGGTGGCAGCCCGGATTGAGGCACAGACTGGAAAGGAAAGCCGGTGTGTGGTCTTAGGTCATCTCCAGCGGGGCGGTCAACCCACCCAATGGGACCGGCAATTGTGCACCCGTTTTGGCGTAAGAGCCGCCCGGATGGTGGCCAAGCAGGAATTTGGAAAGATGGTGGCCCTGCTGCCAAACGGCATGATGGGCGCGGTTCCCCTCAAAGAGGCAGTCAATAAAATCCGCTGCGTTGATCCCAAAGGGGAACTGGTCATGACCGCCCGGGCTCTGGGCATCAGTTTCGGGGACTAGTTAACTACCCACAGGGCACCTTCAGACACCCTGTTGATAATCTGCCTGGATACGGACCCCATGAAAAACGCCCTGTCAATACCTGTTCTGCCGATCACCAGGGTATCAAATCCCTGTTTTTGAGCATATTCAACCACAGCCTTACCCAGGCGCCTGCCCCCTTTAACGGTTTCAAAACGAATCTGATCTTTTGACAGTCCCATTCGCATAAGCTTTTTCATGGCCAGGGGATAAAACACATCAATACAGGCCCGGTCACCCTTTTCCACGATTTCAATAAATTCGGGATCAGCGAATTCATCCAGATCAATCTCACAATAGGTCTGGGCAGTATTGGTCACATGAAGCAGGGTCAGACTGACATCGGGATTCCTGGAAACCATAAAACCCAGGTGGTCCACTGCCCGCATGGCAGACTCAGACCCATCCACAGCAACAAGAATTTTTTTTGATACTGGATTTCCGTCCACCATCCACACGGGTAGAATCTGAGAGCGTTCAATAACGGCTGAGGAGACACTGGAACCGAACATCTTCTGAATACCTGATATCCGCCGCCGACCGATTAGAATGGCGTCAAACAATTTTTCCTGGGCATATTCAATGATATCCTGGGCAAGCCCCAGCTGCCGGACCTGAGTTTTGATCTCAATACGACTCTCATCCAGACCCAGAGAGATCATTTCAGCCTTGTACTTTTCAAGAAGGGCCGTGGCAGCTGTTTCATTCTTTGCTTTCATTTTATTCAACTGGGCCCGGACATAGAGATCCTTTTTAGCCTCATCCTGAAGGTAAAGTGAAATCATGGGCTGAACATGAAAGAGGACAAAATGAAGCTTATTTATAAAAGAGGCGGCATGGGCCGCATATCTGACAGCGCGTAAGGACCTTCGGCAATCCGCCACAGGTATAAGAATCTGTTTTTCCATTAATGAACTCCAGATAGGGTTTGATGTATAAATCGTAATTTTCATTCAGACACTAAATATGTTTACGTGGTTGATGTGAAAATGTCTAATGAAAAACTAAGGTCAGAGAACAACTTTGTTCAGTTGCACATACAACAGTCCACTATCCTCAAGGTTTTATACCGTCTTGACAGGGATATTGAAATCTCCCATAATGGACATCTATTTCATTTAAACAGGCAAAAAAAGACACGCCATGAAACACAGAACCGATTTAGCATCGTATTGTCTGATAATCTTACTCTTGGTAACAGCCTCTTGCGCTTCCAACGGCGAGTACACATTGAACCTGATGCCACCCCCAAAAGTATATGACGACGACACCCTGCATCCGTTTTCCGACACCAGTCCCATTCCTCCGGACAATACCATCATCATTCCATATGCCACAGACCGTATGCCGGTCCAAACCGGTGACAGGGAAAGATTTTACAGGAATCAGAGAACCCATTTGCTTCGTCTGGGCATGGGGAGGATACAACTTGGCAAAGGGCAGATGACCTGGGATGAACTGAAAACCGTTTCTCTGCTAAAAAACAGAACCGAGGATTTCCCCCTGCAGGTCAGGGAAATCAAGGAATTCGGTCTTTTATCCGAATCCATATCCCCCTTGACACCTCCCGAAACCCTGGCATTGAAAGATCCTCTTCCCGGCCAAAGGTTTGCAGACATTATCGACCAGGGGCTTTCCAGAACCGCCAATAAAGATATCTATATCTATGTTCACGGATTCAAGGTCAACTTTGAGAACCCCTTGCTTGTAGCCAGTGAGCTCTGGCATTATATGGGATACCAGGGAGTGTTCATCCCCTATGCCTGGCCCTCGACCACCAGCATCTGGGCCTATGCAAAAGATGCGGAGACCACAGCGGTGTCTGCCAGAACCTTTCGCATCTTCCTTGATTATTTAGCCAGTCACACCCAGGTCAAAAAAATTCATATTGTCGGCTATAGTGCCGGCACCCGCCTGGTGGTTAATACCCTTCGCGACATTGCCCTTCTCAATAAGGCCGGAGGGATACCTGAGCAACAGCTAAAGCTCGGTAATGTCATTCTGATAGGCTCGGATGTAAACCAGGATTTCTTTGTAAATGCATTGTTTGAGGGAATTTTAAAAGTTGCTCAGGATATCAGCATTTATCAGTCCACCCGGGATCAGGCCCTGGGCGCTGCCCAATGGCTGTTTTCAGGAACCCGGCTGGGCCAGACGTTCAGTGAAGCTGAATCGGATCTCAGCCTGGTCGACCATTTAAAATCATTAAAAAGTCTTCACATCATTGATGTCAGTTCTGCAGAATCTGCCATGACCCGAAACGGCCACTATTATTTCAGGGATTCCCCCTGGGTCAGCAGCGATATCCTGACCACCCTGACCTATGGACTGCTTCCTGATCAAAGGGGTCTTATCAGAAAAAAGAATCAATTTGCCTGGTCATTCCCTGAAAATTATATTCAGAATCTGAAGACAACGCTTTCGGAGAAAAATCCCGACCTGGACAAGTGGAAATGATCTTCAAAAAAGTAAAATTCCCGACCAACTCTGTCTAAAAGTGCTGATAAATGGGCTGCCGGTGGAACAACCTACAGCCCATTGCCAACCGGCATTTTGCCCACTTATTATGCCTTAGGAATCGTTACAAAAGAACAAGTAATTTTGGAGCCGATCCTTAGTTCATAAGGCTTTTCAAAAGCGCCGGCAGTTCAGCAGGCTCAGGCCGCTGGGTGTAATCGGGATTGACCTGACTATCCGCGATTTTACCACTATAGTCAATAATGTACCGGGCCGGCATAGCCAGCTGCCAGTCATCATTACCGTTGAAACGTCCAAGATCTATTCCGAATTTTAGATACAATGCCTTAAGATCGTCAGGAAGGCTGAAGGTCAATCCGAACTCCGAGGCTGCCCCATTGTCCCTGTCACAGAGAACCGGATAGGTCAGCTTATTTTTTTTGACCACCTGTTTTGAATATTTTTCAAGCTGGGGGGAGATGACCACAAGAGAGGCTCCAAGGGATTCTATTTCAGGTGTGACTGCCTGCAGAGCTTCCAGCTCTACGTTGCAGTACGATCACCATACCCCTCTATAAAAACTGACCACCAAAGGCCCTTTGGCCAGTAAAGCAGAACTTACCACCTCGGTTCCTGTGTGGTCCGGCAGGGAAAATTCAGGTGCCAGATCCCCTTTTTTTAAAAAGGTTTCCATAATCGCTGAATTCCGAAGATCATCAGTTGCCCGGTGCATGACTTCCAACGCTTGCTGCGGTGCCTTGGCTTCAAATTCCGCCTTCATTTGATTTAATGTATCCTGTAATGACATGGGATAACTCCTTTTTTTATGGATAAATACAGGTTCACAGACGTGACCTCTCATAAACTAAGCTCTATTTAACGAGATATCAAGTACCTGCAATTAAGTGTAACACCTGCCAAAACATATAATGCCGCCTGAGAATCAAACCCGGAATCGTTCCGCAGCCTCGGCTAAATGACAGAATGGGGGACCCTCCTGCTCAGGCAGTAAGCACCTCGTAAAAACCTGTATTGACAGGGATAGATTTTATATATAGGCTGTCCTGTGGTATTGTAAGACAGTCGGCAGGGGAACCTGTAAAACGGGAAGTTAACTTAGGGGCAGATCATGTTATTACGAGTCAATCCATACAATCCTCAGGTAAGGCATATTTCAACGGCGGTTGATATCCTGAAAAAAGGCG
>PIVQ01000839.1 GCA_003354055.1 Desulfobacteraceae bacterium
GTTCATAAACAAATGCTTGTTTTTCTTGGATATTTACAAGTTAAACAATTTATTGTATGTGATACGGGTTATATTGGGATTAATGACGTTCTCATTACAATAGATTGAGGTGAAGACTATGAAAAAAAGAATGCAGACCATTGACGGAAATACCGCAGCAACACACGTGGCCTATGCCATGAGTGAGGTAGCCGCCATATATCCGATTACCCCTTCAAGTCCTCTGGGAGAGATTGCTGACTCCTGGGCAGTCAAGGGTAGAAAGAATATTTTCGGTCAGGTCCTGGATATTAAACAGATGCAGTCTGAGGCCGGTGCAGCCGGCGCGGTTCACGGTTCCCTGGCAGCAGGCGCCCTGACCTCCACTTTTACTGCCTCACAGGGGCTTCTGCTTAAGATCCCCAATATGTATAAGATATCCGGCGAACTGCTCCCCAGTGTTTTTCATGTGACCGCCCGCTCCATTTCCGCCCATGCCCTCTCCATTTTCGGCGATCATCAGGATGTTATGGCAGCCCGTCAGACCGGTTTTGCCATGCTGGCATCCTCTTCTGTACAGGAAGCCCAGGATCTTGCCCTGGTTGCCCATCTGGCAACCATGGATTCACGGGTTCCCTTTCTACACTTTTATGACGGATTCAGAACCTCCCACGAGATTCAGAAGATCGAAATGATCGAATACGAGGACATGGCTTCCCTCTTTAATTATGAAGCCTACAGAGAATTCAAAAACAGAGCGGTTAACCCGGAACATCCGGATACCAGGGGTACTGCCCAGAACCCTGATATCTACTTCCAGGGTCGTGAAGCTGCCAATAAATATTACACAGCCGTTCCCGCCATTGTAAAAGCCTATATGAAAAAGGTAGGCGATCTTACCGGCCGCTATTATAAACCCTTTGACTATGTGGGCGATCCTGAAGCGGACCGCGTCATTGTTGCCATGGGCTCCGGTTGCGAAGCCATTGAGGAATCCATTGAAAAGCTGAACAACCAGGGCGAACGTCTTGGCCTGATAAAAGTCCGTCTGTATAGACCGTTTGATACAGAGGCCTTCCTCCAGAGCATTCCGGCTTCGGTTGAAACCCTGACCGTTCTGGACAGAACCAAGGAACCCGGCGCCATCGGAGAACCCCTGTACCAGGATGTCTGCACTGCCTTCATGGAATACGGTGAAGGACCCCAGATCATCGGCGGTCGTTACGGTCTGTCCTCCAAGGAGTTCAACCCCAATATGATCAAGGCTGTCTATGACAACATGAAATCCATAGGGCCGAAGAATCATTTTACCGTGGGAATCACGGATGATGTTACCCATACCTCCCTGGAAGTGGGCAAAGGTTTCAGCCCGGCACCTGAAGGCACCATTTCAGCCAAGTTCTATGGCCTGGGATCTGACGGAACCGTGGGTGCCAATCAGTCTGCCATCGCCATCATCGGCGACAATACAGATAAATACGCCCAGGGTTATTTTGCCTATGACTCCAAGAAGTCCGGAGGGATCACTGTTTCCCATCTGCGGTTCGGCGACACCTCAATCAGGTCCACTTACCTGGTTTTGAACCCTAATTTTGTGGCGGTTCACAAAGCCAACTATGTGGAACTCTATGATGTGCTCAAGGGAATTAAAGAGGGCGGCACCTTCCTGCTCAACTCTGAATGGACGCTTTCGGACATGGAAAAATACATCCCCGGGGATGTACGCAAGACCATCTATGACAAGAAGCTCAACTTCTATAACATTGATGCGGTGAAAATTGCCGGCGAAGTCGGCCTGGGCAACCGGATCAACATGATCATGCAGACCTGTTTCTTCAACCTGGCCAAAGTTCTTCCTGTAGACCAGGCCATTGAACTGCTCAAAGCGGATATCAAGCGGATGTTCGGTAAGAAGGGCGACGCAATCGTCAACATGAACATTGAAGCGGTTGACAAGACCCTGGATAAGTTGGTGAAAGTGGATGTGCCCGAGTCCTGGAAAGATGCGGTTTCCGAACCTGCCAAGATAGAGTCGGCCACCGACTTTGTGGACAATGTATGTCGCCAGATCAATGCCCAGGACGGAGACGACCTGCCCGTATCTGCTTTCTCAGTTGACGGTGTGTTTGAACAGGGAACCGCTGCACATGAAAAACGCGGCGTTGCCATCAACGTACCCGAATGGCTCCCTGAAAATTGTATCCAGTGTAACCAATGCTCCTATGTCTGCCCCCATTCAGCCATTATTCCCATCGTGGCCACTGAAGACGAGCTGGCAGACGCACCTGAGACCTTTGTTACCATTGAAGGTAAAGGCAAGGGCATGGATCAGTTTAAACTCCGCCTCCAGGTCAATCCCCTTGACTGTCAGGGTTGCGGCAACTGCGCCGATATCTGTCCGTCCAAGACCACTGCCCTTGAAATGAAACCCCTGGCCTCCCAGGTGGTTGCAGAAAAGGTTAACCATAAGTTCTCCCTGAACATTCCGTTCAAGACCGATGTCCTGAAACGGGAAACCGTCAAGGGCAGCCAGCTGTTCCAGCCCCTGCTTGAGTTCTCCGGTGCCTGCGCAGGTTGCGGTGAGACTCCCTATGTAAAGGTGATTACCCAGCTGTTCGGTGAGAGAATGACCATTGCCAATGCAACCGGTTGTTCCTCCATCTGGGGCGGTTCCGCACCCTCTACTCCGTATTGCACCAACGCAGACGGCGAAGGTCCTGCATGGGCCTCCTCTCTGTTTGAAGATGCGGCTGAGTACGGTTACGGCATGATGCTGGCCACCAACTCCAGAAGAAGTACCCTGGCCGACACCATGAAAAAAGCAGTTGAAGCTGGTGTTTCCGATGATGTTAAAGCAGCTATTGACGGCTGGCTGGCCGGCAAAGATGATCCTGCTGAATCCAAGAAGTACAGCGTGGCTTTAAGAGCACTGCTCAAGGATGAAACCGAAGGGTTGCTCAAAGAGATCTATGATGACAAGGATCTCTATGTGAAAAAATCCCATTGGATCTTCGGCGGTGACGGCTGGGCCTATGATATCGGCTTCGG
>PIVQ01000840.1 GCA_003354055.1 Desulfobacteraceae bacterium
ATGCCCCAGGAGGGTTTGGACCCTCTGAACTTGAGCATGATTTCAAGGGCTTTTTCTATGGCGTTGTGCTTTTGTGCCGGTTTGTTTTCGGTCATTATTTCCCTTTAATCCAGAATGAGTTTTTCCGGATCACTTTGTGTTCTTAGTATGGATAGGGCCTGTGTCTCGGGCGGCTTCGCATAGCCTGCTCTGGAAATATCCAGATCAAATCCGACTCTGTCCTGGATCTCTTCCGGGGATACGCCCGGGAAACATTGGTGCAAGTATATCCTGTGGGTAGTAGGATCAAATTTCATGATGCCCATGTCCGTAATCACGGCTGACGGCCCCTGGGGCCTAAGTCCCGCATCTTCCCGGGATTGGCCGTTGGGCTTCCACCCCGGGCTGGTCAGGTAATCCAGGCGCTCAACAAATTTTCGTTTTTCAAGCTTCATGAATACCAGAACAGTGTTTACAAAGGAGGCCAGATCGCAGGCTCCGCCGGATCCGGGGAACCGGGTGTCAACACTGCCGTAGTCACCGATCATGGTGGAGTTGAGATTGCCAAAGGGATCGATCTGGGCCGCACCGATGATGCCCACGACTCTGGATCCGGTCTTTTTATTCTGCATGAATGAAAAGGCCTCAACCAGGCTGCAGAAGGCCGAGGCTTTATACATGACCCTGGAATCCGAGACAGCCAGGGGCAGGTGGGCAAGTCCTGAGTCAATGGCACCGCTTTCAAAAAAGATCACCGAGTCAGGGGCATAAATATGTTTGGCTGCCACAGCTGCCAGCATGGAGATCCCGGTACCGCAGAATACAATATCCTTGTCTGTGATCATTCGGGCGGCTGAGATGACCATGAGTTCTTTTGCAGAATAGTCAGGAGATCCGGCGGGTGTTCCGGCGGGCGTTTTGGGATTGGCGCTCATTATCTTTGCACCTTTAGAGAATATCCGGTTTCAGGGTCGGCCATCAGGGTTTCCATACGGTTGTGGCTCATCTTTTTTATGAACTGGTCGTGACCGGGGCTGTCCAGGATACTATCCTTCATATAGGCCTCAAATCCGGTTTGATCGGAGGCGTTATCCCTGTACCAGTCCAGAAATCCCGGATCATAATCATACTGGCCGTAACAGGCTGTCGGATATGCGCCGAACGGCTGGTGAACCACGGCATTCACACAGAATCCAGGGATCTGGTTGTTCTGGGGGGATTGGTTTAATATCCCTTCCGCAACCAGGGTCTCACAGGTCACAATAAGATGCCGGGCTGCCTTGGCCTGCTCCACATCGGAAAAGGTTAATCCATCGATCCTCACCGTTCCCTTTGTATCTGCGGTTTGGGCATGGATGATGGTGACATCCGGATTGATGGCCGGCACTGCTACAATCTTTTCTTTGGGGCTGGTTCTGGAAAAGGGATTCTCAATGGTGACAAGCTTTTGAACGGGCAGGGATTCATCCTGTTCCCTCAGGGTCGGATCAAATCCCCACTTGTCAATGATGTCGGTACCAAGAGAGGAATAGGTGGGTAAAAAGGGCAGTCCCATGGCACCTGCCAGAAATCTTAAGGCCATCTGAAAGTTGGTATAATCTTCCACCTGAATCCGGTTCTCTTTGACGGTCCGTTTAAAATTGATACAGGTAGGGGCGTATCTGCCGTTGCCGGAATAGGCAATGTCCAGTCTCTCCACAGCACCTGCACCCACCAGTTCGTCAAGCCCCTGTCCGTTGGAGTGGGCATAGAGGTGGAGGCCTTTTATACCCTGCCGGATGATCTCATGGATCGCAGCCATGGGGTTCCGGTTCAGTGTGAATCCGCCGATGGAGATATGGCATCCCGGGGTTACAAATTCCCGGACAGCGGCTTCAAGGGTGAAAATTTTATCAGATAGACTCATATTTGTTTTATATTCCAAAACGTTGTTTCATCATATGTTCTGAATTAACGAAATATTTCGGAGAAAGTCAAGAAAAATCTGATCAGATATTTGATTAATTTCTTGACAAAGCCATGGCCTTATTACATAGTTGGATTCAAAAATCAAACACTGTTTTAAACTATGAAACAAAAAGCAGGGGGATCCCAATGCGACAATACTTTGAAGAGATGACACCGTTTGGCAATGCACTGAACCAGGGGCAGATCACGAGTTCAGAGGAAAATGTTCAGAAAGTTCAGGCTGTTGAGGCAGACATTGATGCCCGGGTGGAAGCTGTGCAAAATGCCGGTATGCCAACTGAAAAAATCAATGCAAGAGGGGTTTGGACGATATGGCAGCGGCTGGGGTATCTCATTGATCCGGGTACCTGGCATCCCCTTCACACCCTGTTTAATCCCGAAGATAATGTGGAAGGCACCACCAATGTGATTGACGGCCTGGCAAAAATTTCAGGGAAATGGGCCGTTGTCATCGGATTTGACAATAAGGTCATGGCCGGCGCCTGGCTGCCAGGTCAGCCGGATAATATCCTCCGGGCCACGGATCTGTCA
Organism: Desulfobacteraceae bacterium; assembly: GCA_003354055.1. The sequence goes on from PIVQ01000840.1 coordinate 2,479, forward strand.
AAACGGTTGAACATTCCACTGGTCTGGCTGGTAAACTGCTCAGGCGTCAAGCTGCCGGAACAGGAAAAATTCTATGCCAACCGCAGGGGATCAGGAACTGCCTTTTACCGCCATGCAGAACTGGAACAGATGGGTATTCCCATTCTGGCCGGTATCTACGGCACAAATCCTGCCGGCGGCGGATACCAGGCCATCAGCCCCACCATTCTCTTTGCCCACAAGAACTGCAATATGGCCGTGGGCGGCGGCGGTATCCTTTCCGGCATGTCTCCCAAGGGCTTTTTTGATCTGGAAGGGGCCGAGGCGTTGATCGACTCGGCCAAGCAGTTCAAGGCCAAACCTCCGGGATCTGTTGAGATCCACCATGACCAAACCGGATTCTTTCGCTATGTATACGAAGAAGAGCAGGGTGTGCTTGACGGCCTCAAAGACTATATGAAAGACATGCCTGCCTATAATCCTAAATTTTTCAGGGTCGCGGAAACCAAAGAACCCAGATTTGACACCCGGGAATTGACCCGGCTCATTCCCCACAACCAGAAGCA
>PIVQ01000137.1 GCA_003354055.1 Desulfobacteraceae bacterium
ACCTATAAAAAGCATATCAGTGTTGATACGGAATATACGAGTTCGCGCGCAGCCGTAAACCAAAGAGAGCCATTATCTATTGGTGAGGCCATATCAGAGCTTTCAAGCCTCAGCGATTCAAAGTGTATATAATAAACACGTTGAATAAAGGATCGCCCCCCCACCTGCTATCCGGAAGAACCTTTTAAAATGGTCTTGGATATAAAACCGCAGATTGCTGTTCCCATGCACGGAAGAAGCAAGTTCTGGTACTCCTATCCGACACCAATTCCCTCGATCCGGATTCCTAATTCAGTCTTCCTCCAGCCGGCGGCCATCCCATCTGATGTTTCAATTCCCACACCAACGAAAAGTACTTCACCATCCTTACGCCAGAAAAGTTCATAAATGGAACCTGTCTTTTCTATTTTAAGGTCATATGAGCCGACTTCGTTGCCGTCAGCATTGAAATAAATGATGGTGTAGTTACCGGGAAAACCGTTTGAAGTATCCCCTTTTGCTATACCAGTTCCGATTTCTTTCTTATCCTGGCGGGAGGTATAACAGATAGCATCAATCCCATTTCCACTTTCCTTTATGCGGTAATACACCACTCCAATATCAATCATCACAATTCTCCTACTACAGGTTTATAAAATTAATACTATCTCGGGCCAATTGTAATATTCACGGTCATAACTGTTTATAGGGAATAAAAAGAGAACGTTCTGTAGCGCAGACTACATTTTTAAAAAATTTTATATCAGAGTTACTTTTTTCCATTTTTAATAATCTATACCTATGGACATGATAATGATTGGTTATGGGCTTAAGATTTATAAATCATGGCTCCATTGACGTCCTACCATTGTTCTGGTACCTTTCTATAAGCGCTGATTCACCCGATTTATCCATAAAAAACAGTATCGAGTTTGTATCAATATTTTTTATAAGGAGCACCTCCATTGATAAGTTCTCAAACCCCCTCTATCCTGGTTGTGGATGACGCGAACTTTATCCGACAGGCTGTGGGAAAAGCTTTGGGGGAGGAAGGGTTCAGGGTTGTTACGGCAAATGACGGTGTCCAGGCACTCGACCTGCTGCGGCACGAGGATGCTCCTGAAATCGATATCGTGCTCACGGACCTGAACATGCCCAACATGGATGGAGAGGCCCTTTGTAAAACCATTAAAGCCGATGATGTCCTGTGCTCCATCCCGGTAATTTTCCTGACATCCCAGGCCAACCAGAAAACAGAATCACTGATTTTCAAGGCAGGTGCCGATGATTTTATTGCCAAGCCCTTTATAAGGGAACTTCTGGTTGCACGAATATCGATTCACCTTCAGAATATCAGGTCAAAAAAAGACCTTGAACGCAAGATCGAGACGCAGACCGTCACCTTGAAAAAGGCCAAGGAAGAGGCAGAAGAGGCCAATATTGCCAAGAGCAGCTTTCTGGCCAATATGAGTCATGAAATCCGGACCCCCATGAACGGGGTCATCGGCATGACGGATTTGCTTTTGGAAACCAGCCTGTCCGACGAGCAGGGTGAATATGCGGATGCCATCCGCCAGAGTGCCGAAGCTCTGTTGAAAATCATCAATGACATCCTTGATTTTTCCAAAATAGAAGCCGGAAAAATGGATATGGAAACCATTGATATTGATCTGGACAGACACCTTCATGATATCGGACAGATCATCGCCACCAAAGCCAGAGAAAAAAATGTCGAAGTCATCTGCATGATTGAGGACAATGTACCGGTTCATCTCAAGGGAGACCCCACCCGGTTGCGCCAGGTCATTTTAAATCTGGCCGGTAATGCCGTTAAATTTGTGGAAAAAGGAGAGGTACTGGTAAAGGTTTCCTTAGCGTCCCAGAACCCAAGAAATGCCACTCTCCTTTTTGAGGTCATTGACACGGGTATCGGCCTTTCCAGGGAGCAGTGCGCAAGACTGTTCAAATCCTTTTCCCAGGTTGATGCATCCACCACACGTAAATACGGGGGAACCGGTCTTGGCTTAAATATTTCCAAGCAATTGGTTGAACTCATGGGCGGCGAAATCGGGGTCAAAAGCAGGCCCGGAGAAGGATCCAACTTCTGGTTCACAGCCGTATTCCAGAAACAGCCCGGTGCAGGATCCAGACCCATCCCAGTACCGTCCCAGATCAAGGGAATGCGATGTCTTGTGGTGGATGATACAGATTCCTGCAGGACAACCCTGACACGGCACCTGAAATCTTTTGGCTGCATTGCCGATCATGCCCAGAACCATACCATGGCCATGGAAAAGCTCATGGATGCCCACCTGGATAAAAGACCCTATACCATTGTTTTTATGGACCTGGAAATGCCCGGATGTGACGGTGTTGCCCTGGGCCGAAAAATCATTGACCAAAAAGAGATTGCCCTACCCCGCCTGATCCTCATGGCCTATACATCCAAACGGCTGGGGAAAGAGGAACTGAAAGCCAAAGGATTTGACCGCCAGATTTTAAAACCGGTGTATAAGGGTCATGTACTCAAAACCCTGACCGGCGCAGATGAAACAGATGAAATCCAGACAGCCGCCCCGGCCGGGACCCGGTTTTCGCTTGAAGAGCCAAAGGCGGTTGCAGGGATTACGACCACCGAACTGGACATTCTTCTTGCAGAAGACAACAAGATGAACCAGAAAGTAGCGGCCAATATGCTGAAAAAACTGGGCCATAAAGTGACCATTGCCCAAAATGGCGAAGAGGCGGTCGCCCTGTTTCAAAAGGAGACATTCCATCTCATTCTCATGGACGGCCAGATGCCGGTAATGGATGGACTGGAAGCCACAAGGGCCATCAGGGGGTTAGAGGCGGCAGCACCTTCACCCAAATCCCGGATTCCCATTGTGGCTCTGACGGCCAATGCCATGAAAGGAGACAGGGAACGCTTTATAGCTTCAGGGATGGATGACTATATTACCAAGCCCATCAAACGGAAAGGGCTGGAAGAAGCCATTCTCAACTCCATGGCAAAAGAGGCGGCCCAGACACCGGCTCAAAAGCCCAAAATGATCAACCTGGATGAATTGATCCAGGCCATGGAGGGCAACAAGCCCCTGATCAAAGAGTGCTTTGACACCTTTATCCAGACCCATGACTCTGCCTTAAAAAAAATAAAATCCGGACTGGATGTTTCAAGTCCGGATCAGGTATGTTCCGATCTTGCCGATTTCAGGGACGAGGTCAAACATTTATGCGCCAAACCACTCATGGATGCGGCATTCAATCTGGAGCGGGCTCTGAAGTCCGATGGTAAGACTAAGGTGCAACCGGCCTTTGCCGTTCTATCCGAGACCTGTGCCCGGTTAACATCCTTTATGCGCACCTATACGGTTGAAAACCTGTTCATGAAATTTTTAATTGTAGACGCGGAATTCGATACCCGGGCAGCCTCACAACAACTATTATCAGCCTATGGAGAATGCCATGTGGCCCTGAATGGACTGGAAGCCCTGAATGCCTTTGTCCGGGCGCACCGGGATAAAGACCCCTATCATATGATCTTTCTGGATATTGAAATGGAAGGGCTTGGCGGACTTCAGGTCATGGAAAAAATACGGCAGTGGGAAAGTACAAAAGCCATTGCCCCGTCCCGGGGGGTGAAGATCATTCTGATCTCTTCGGCACAGGTCCCTGATTCCACTGCGGCCCTTCTCACCCCCGGACTTGAAACGGCCATGGAGAGACAGTTGAGTCGGCAGTCCCTTGCACAGGCCTTTAAAACCATTCATTATACCTGATCCGCACCTACCGTATTCACCGCCTCCTGATTTTTTTTAAACCCTGAATAACGGTCTTTAGGTTTTCTTACGCTTTAAATCCTTATACCAGTCCTGATCCCCGTATAATTCTTTTTCACAATCCTGGCACATTCCGTGGGTAAACATGACATCTGAGTGCTGTTCAATATATTTTTCCAGGTTATTCCAATACCCTTTATCATCTCTGATTTTTTTACACTTGGCACATATCGGCAAAAGTCCGGACAAGGTTTTCAAGTTGGCCAGGGCCTCTTTCAACTCTGAAATAAGCATCTCTTTCTCCTGAGTTGCCTTTTTAAGGGGGGTAATGTTCCTGTGAATCACAATGCTTTCCAGATGATTCCCCATCGTGTCTTTAACAATGGCCGTACTCATCTGGATGTCAAGGCACTCTCCTGTTTTTGTAAACCTTCGGGTCTCCACGTACAGTTTTTCCCCATTGATTGTCCGCTGCCAGGCATCCAGAGTCTTGTCGGCTTCATCTTCAGGAACGAATTTGATTTTCTTTCCCATGACCTCGTCAGGTGTGAATCCGTAGGTGCGCTGAAAGGCAGAATTTATATAGGTGGTGTTTCCTTTGTTGTCATATATCGCAATAGGGTCAGGCGACACATCCATCAGGGCTTTAAATCTTGCATCAAGCTCTTTTTCGGGGGCCACTATATGGATGGAACCTGTTTTCTTTTCAGACATAAACGAATCCTATTCTTTCTTTTTAAACAGATTTAGGTTTCAGGACAGCTATCCCAAATAATCTACACGATTTTAAGATAATCATCAAAGAATTATAAAGGAGCTTGAAAAGTTAGGTATTCACCCTGACTTGACAGCAAAAGGTTTTGAATGTAACAACTCTGGATCATAACCAAATGTTTTACCAAGGAGAATACGCATTATGGGCATAAAGAAAACTGCTGATCCGGAACTTTTAGACCTGATGGCCCGGCTATGCCATTCCATTGCCTTTGATACACCGGCAAAGGGCAATAAAAAAGCAACGGAGTCAAAGACCAGGGAAACGGCCATTGACAGTCTTTTTGCCCTGACCGACCAAGGTAATTCCTCCGAGAGGATCGCCAGCCTGGCGGAATCTTTTGGCCTGATGCTGGTCAAACTGGAAACCCGGGATGTACGGCAGGAGGAGTTGATCTCCACCCTGAAAGATCAGAACAACGATCTTGAGGCCGCCAGGATAAAACTGGGGGAACAAAACCAGTCGCTGAAAGAGTCGCTGAGAAAAAAATACCAGCCCGCCAAATTTGTGGGGCAGTGCGACCAGATGCTCAAGGTTAAGGAACTGGCCCTGAACATCGCCCTGCGCCCCATCAACACCCTTATTTTGGGGGCCAGCGGCACGGGTAAGGAAGTCTTTGCCAAAATGATCCATTTTAATTCCCCAAGGGCGGAAAAACCATTTGTTGCCATCAATTGCACAGCTATCCCTGATTCTCTATTTGAAAGCGAGATGTTCGGGATCAACAAAGGGGTTGCCACAGGGGTCACCCAGCGAAAGGGGATCTTTGAACAGGCCGACACCGGTACAGTGTTTCTGGATGAGATCGGAGATATGAGCCTGCCGAACCAGGCCAAGCTGCTCCGGGTGCTGGAAGAACAGGAAGTCATGCCGGTGGGCGGGGCAAAGCCCATAAAAATCGATGTAAAGATCATCTCCGCCACCAATGCCGAATTAAAAAAGGCGGTTGAAAAAAGAAAGTTCCGGGAAGATCTTTACTATAGGTTAAATGTGGTGGAAATGACCCTTCCCCTGCTCAGGGAGCGGGGAGACGATATCCTCATCCTTGCGGAAAAACTTCTGGCAAAAAACTGCATTGACCTGGGTAGGCCGGCCCTGTCCCTGTCCACCGAGGCAAGACAATGCCTGCTGACCTATGACTGGCCCGGCAATGTCAGGGAGCTCAACAACGAGATGGAACGGGCCGCAGCTCTGACCCTGTCCGACCAGGTAGGGATTGAGGATTTATCAGGAAAACTCTCCCCCCTGTCTCCGGAAACACCCCAAGGGGCCGAGGCTGCGGGAATCACAGCAGCGCCTCCAAATCCGAATCTTTTTGAGGACCGGAGAAACCTGAACCTTGAAAGACTCAAGCACCAGGCGGTTTTAAAGGCCCTGGATGCCACGGCCGGGAACAAAACAAAGGCAGCCGGGCTTCTGGGCATCACACGGGAAGGGTTGCGAAAACATTTGCTGAAGATGAAAAAACAGCCCGGGACCTGAGCAGGCCATCCAGGCCATAGCCGCAGCAGAAAACCGGTATAAAATCAGATGAAACCAAGAAGATATCTATGGACGAATTGGACAAGGTTGTAGGTGGAAGCTATGTAAAAGGCGGATCAGATGATGGCCACTTGATTCTGCCGCCCGGGTCAAGCGGGCAGATCACAGGCACCAACGGCGAGACCTTGACTTTTTCCGATGTTAAAATCATCCAAGGGTTGAAGTAAATCCGCTTAATCCCACTTTCTTGGGTCTGCCTGGATAAAGAGGAGCTGGGAAGGAACTTAAAGTAACAAACCATTCCTGTCACATTCGTATGACGTGACAGGAATGGTTTGTCCTCGCTCTGGAATTCTTCAATATGAAAAGGAGAGTCAAGACTTCCGGCTGTCCAAAACATTTCGAATCGTTTCAGCCAGATCTTTCATGATCAACGGCTTCATCAACAATCCCTTTACCCCTATTTCCATAGCCTTTTCTTCCGTCACAATCTGACTGAATCCTGTACAGAGCAGAACCGGGATATCCGGGCGGATCTCCATCATCTTAACGACCAAAAGGTCTCCCCTCATATGGGGCATTGCTACATCTGAAATCACAATATCATACCGGGAAGGGGATGCCCTAAAGGCCTCAAGGGCCTCAAGACTGCTTGTCCGGGTACTTACCGTATATCCCAGCCTTTTCAACACCTGTTTTTCCATGTCCAGAATATTTTCTTCATCATCCACCAGCAGAATGTGTTCATCCCCACCCTTGATGGGCAAAACGTGTCTGACCATCCCATCTTCACATATCTTTTTCTCGGCAGGAAAATAAATGGAAAACTTCGCACCCAGACCCGGTTTGCTCTCTACGTTTATGCCTCCTCCCATGCCGGTTACGATACCATGGACAACAGACAGTCCCATCCCTGTCCCTTTGCCTTTTTCCTTGGTTGTAAAAAAGGGGTCAAATATTTTATTAATAAGATCATCGGTCATGCCCATACCGGTATCACTCACAGCCAGACAGACATACGTTCCGGGTGCAATATCCGGAAGCAGCTTTTCTCCGTCCCCGATCTGGGTCTCAGTTAAAGTCACCGTTAAGACACCGCCGTTTTCTTCCATGGCATGATATGCATTGGTTGCCAGGTTCATGATGATCTGATGGATCTGTGTGGGATCGGCAGTAACCGGGGCGCATTCATTTTTGATATGCCGTTTGATCTCAATGGTTGTAGGGATTGTGGACCTAAGCAACTTGAGTGCTTCCTTGATAATATGCTGAATTTTCATCAGCTTTAATTCAGTGGATTCCTGGCGTGAAAAGGTTAGAATTTGATTGACCAGTTCTTTGGCCCGCATGGCACCGGTATATATTTCATTTATGCTCTCTCTTGCCGGGTCGTCTTCAGCCACATCCGTCAGCAGAATTTCCGCGTGGCCTGAAATGGGAAAAAGGATATTGTTAAAGTCATGGGCAATTCCGCCGGCAAGGGTACCGATGGTTTCCATTTTCTGGGTTTGCTGAAGCCGCCTTTCCAGATTTTGTTTTTCCCTGGTGGAGCGGTACAGGGCTGTGACATCCACCACAGAGACCAGAATTTTTGAAAGCCCGTTCTTTTCCCTGTTGATAACAGCCTTTCTTAAGATTACATTCCGGGTATTGCCATAAAAATCAAGATTTCTGGCTTCGCCCTCATACCAGTCGTCTCCCCTGGTAAAACAGCCCACCTGGTCGATAATATGCTGAGCATCACCAGGTTTGATAAGCCGTGCAAATCCGGACATCAGCTCAGCGGAGGACCTTGCACCGTACATGGTCACAGCAGCCTGGTTTCCCTGAACAATGTCAACCAGGTTGATCAGGGTATCCACCTCATCCTTGTTTGCCGCAAAATATGACGCAAGGTTGGTTATTCCCTTTTTCCTCAGCGTGTCAACATAGTCGCCAACCCGTGAAAAATCCTGGATATATAATGGGATAGGGGAGTCCTCAAACAGACCCTTATGGTATTCCTCGCTTTCCTTTAATTCCGATGCGGCAATTTTCTGGAGGGTGACATCCCTGAAACTCCAGACCCTTCCGACAATTCTATTTCCCATCTCATGGGGCTTGGAGTACCGTTCCAGAATCCTGCCGTCACTTAAGTCAATGATATCAAAGGAGGCGGCATCGATATTGTCATACAATCCCTGAACCCTTTTCATAAAAGATTCAGGAGACTTTAACTTGTCCATGATATAGGCCATGGCCTCTTTATCATCTCCCAGATCGGCAATAGATGCCGGAATGCCCCAAATATCCAGAAACTGCTTATTATACCCCTTCCAGCGCCGATGGTTATCAACAATCAAGATGCCGTCTGCAGTGGACTCCAATGCGGCTTCCAGCAGGGATCTTGCATGATTTGATTCAGCCTCGGCCGACTTGAGTGTGGAAATATCGGTCAGGGAGACAAGCACCCGTTGGGTGCCTTTCACCCGGAGCAGACAGGTACTGATGAGAAGATCGAGAATGACCTCATCCCCGTTTTGATTAAAAATCATCTGCCCTGCCTCTTCATTATGGGACTGTCCGGTGTGAAATGTATTTCGTATCCTGGTTTTCACAGGACACTGGGCACATTCAGGATTCTGCCCGCATCCGTATCCGTGAGAGGCATTACAGCATTGCAATACATTTCCGCACAAGGTTCCGGTCAATTCCGTTTTCGGCCTTCCGGAAAAAACGATGCCTTTGTGGTTGATATTGATGACTTTCCCGGCTTCATTCACCAATAAAAGTATATTGGGTACATTGTTGAATATGGCATCCAGGTTGGCAGAATGATTCTGAATCTCTTCCCGGGCCTGTTTTTGTCCTGTGATATCGCGGATGGTTCCCACAACTTTGAGGGCTCGGCCCTCCCGGCTGAAAAGAACGGAACGGGTATCATTCACCCAGATATATCCCTTTGTTCTATGATTTATCCGATACTCCAGACGGAGACCACTGTCGGCGTCCGTCTTTCCGATCAATCCGATTTTCATTTGTCTGCTGAAATGACTCCAGTCATCCGGATGGATAAGGGACAGCATGAACTCAGTTCCCAGTTCATATATTTCTTCCGGGGTATACCCGCAGGTATTGAAGCTTGAGGGGGTGGTATAGTCAAACAGCTTTGATGCGACATCCACCTGGTAAATGGTATCCTGGGAGTTGTTTAGTATGGAACGGAACTTTTTATCGCTTTGCCGCAAGGCAAACGTTTTCTGATCAATTATGGCATTCAAATCTGTCTGGTGTGCCTTTAAGCGTTTTGAAAGCCGGTTGAAGTTCTGGGACAACTCTTTAATTTCCCTGCCCGATGCCAGGGGAATAGGTTCTCCCAGCAGATCGGCATCATGGCTTATGTCACGGACTTTTCTGGACAGTCTTTTTACCGGCACCACAATAATCCGGTTGGTCAAAAACCATTGAAGGGCAAAAGAGAAGATCAACACGCCCAAAAGTCCCAACCCCAGTTTTCCGGTCATATCATAGACATCTTCATAGGCCGCACTCAAGGGAATCCTAAGAGAAAAGACAGAAGGTATCACCCCCAATGTTTTGTTAAAACTCCGTTCAGATCCGTATCTGTCCAAAAGTTCTTTTGGTGCCCTGTCCGGTGTGCTGTGGCACCTCATGCACGACTCGGTGTACCGCTGCTCATTGGGAATCATCAGCACATAATAGGGTTGGCCGTCGATATCAATTGTACCTGACCACTCTTCAAGGCTGTTTTCAGCTTTTCTCTTTTCTAAAAAGCCCCTTTCATAGGCATTGGCCTCATTGGCAGGACTCCTGGCATCAACGGCAGCATTTTTATAGTTAAACGCCGTAAACCCGTTCTCCTTAACATATTGCGTTATTTTCCGGTTTGCATATCCGCCATACATCCAGGCCGGATCAAAATAATCATCAGTCAGGCCGTGGGCTTTGATGAGTTCAAGCAAGGGAGGCTGCAGGTCTTTGGTATAAAAAACTTTGGTGGCATGCCTGTTGTTCAAAATAATCCGGGCATCTTTTTCAGCTTGAGCCAGGGCCTGATGGATCATTTGACTGCGGACAATCACGATACCCGGTGCTGCAGTAGCCGCAAAGATGATGACCAATAAAACCGTCAGCCTGACATTCAGGCTTGAAGATGAAAATTGCATATAGAAATCCAAATTTTAGTTTCCAGAAGCATACGCCCCTCCTTATGGCCATATCATTCAACAGCCTAACTATCTGATATCGTTCGCCGTAGTATAGGGCACTATATCCGGACTGGCAAGCAGACAAAAAAACTGCTACATAAGCGCAACGCTGTAATGTTGGGGTAACCGCAACGCCGATATCAGAGGAAGCCATCATGAAACTTAGGGGCCGCGCAAAAATAACTTCACATAATCTGTTTGTAAAAACCCTTAAAACATTGGGTATTTTACAAACAGAACGTAAACTAATTATTGCGCGACCCCTTTCCCGGATAATTTTTGTTCCTGCCCTTGCCCTGCTGCTCTTTCTCTCCTGTTCATCCAAGGACAAGGAAAATTTTAGCGAAGCAGCCTGGAAGGAATCGGTTGCATCCACCCGGACACAAAATCTCTATACCACACACAAAAAAGAAGATATTTTCTTTACCCCCTGGATGAAAATGAAGGATAAAAGTTTTCTGGATGTCCTGGGTTGGAAACTTTTTTCCTGGCCTGACTATACCCCGGAAGAAAGGGATTTCCTGCCCGATGTTATTCCGGACACCGTCCAAAGGCTGGCCCGGACCAAAGGGGACTTCATCCTGTGGATCGGCCACAACAGTTTTCTGGTCCGGGTGAATGATCAGTACTGGCTCACAGATCCCATCTTTTCCAAACGGGCGCTGCTGCCGCCGAGGGTCACTCCACCGGCAATTACCGCAACAGAATTCAACAAGATAATAAAAACACCGAATATCCTCATTTCCCACAATCACTATGACCATCTGGACCGATCATCCATGGAAGACCTGCCTGAAACATCAAGAGTATTTGTTCCCCTGGGACTTAAAGACTATGTGCAGACCATGAACAAACCCGGGATCAGGGAAATGGACTGGTGGGAAGAAATCGATCTTGGCCACGGGGTGCGCCTGGTCTGTCTGCCTACCCAGCACTGGTCCATGCGGATGGATCTTGGGAGAAACAAAAGCCTGTGGGCAGCCTGGCTGCTGATTACCCCGGAACTGACACTATATTTTGGCGGGGATTCAGGTTATTTCAAAGGGTTTGCCGAGGTGGGGAAAAAATATCCGGGCATTGACTATGCATTCATGGCCACAACCGCCTACCATCCCAGATGGTTCATGCATCACCAGCATATGAACGTACCTGAGGCGGTTCAGGGATTTGAAGAACTTGGGGCAAAATATTTTATTCCCACCCAATGGGGCACCTTTCCTCTGGGCAGTGAACCTGCAGGATTCCCGGGACTGGATCTTCAACGATATATCCAGTCCAATTATCTGGATTCATCCCGATACAAAGTCATGGATATCGGTGAAATTCTGGAAATCCAGCCCTGAAGATCCGGCCTAATCCAGACAATGTCGATCGTTTACCACAGAGGCCTTTTGCCTGATCATAAGGGCACTGAGGGCTAAAAGTACCGACAAGACCACCAGGGCCGGGGTAAAATTATGAAACCTATCAAACACAAATCCTGCCAGGATGGGTGACAATGAGGCCGGAATATTGCTGGTAAACAGCCAGCCGTAAATCTGGCCGATGCTTCCCGTCCCCCAGCTTCTGGAGGCTGAGGAGACATAGAGGACCAGCACTCCGCCGTAATTAAACCCAGTTACCAGGGAGACGATCATGAAACCTGTACCTGTTTCCAAAAGAAAGGGCGCCAGGGCCAGGATAACAGCCTGAAAAAAAAGATTGGCCTGAATGGCTGTGGCAGATGCTACCCGATCAAATAAGGCGCCCCAGATCACCCGTCCTGCGGCATTGGCCAGGGCAAACAGGGAAACAGCCGTGATTCCCACCCCCACGGCATTTCCGTTGCCAAGGTAAAGTTCCTTAAGATTGGCATTGACGGCAAATCCGGCGGCAAGCCCCATGAACATGGCAAAGTAGAGAATACGGAAATTTATATGGGATAGCACCTGTCCGGGTGCAAGGCTCTTTGCGGGTCCGGCCGCGGTATCTGTATCCGGGAACCGCATCACAGATCCGGCGAGCACCACTGTAAACAAAAAAAGTGTGCCGAAGACAAAAAATGTATTAAAAGGCGTAAACCCCATGGTGTTTATCAGGTAACCGCCGATCTGGCTGACCATGGCAGCGCCTCCGCCGAATCCGGCCACGGCAATACCTGTCACCAGTCCCTTGGATTTGGGAAACCACCTGATACAGACGGCAATGGGCACAATATAGGCCATGCCGGCACCGATCCCGGCCAACAAACCTATCCCCAGCACGGTAAAGACAAAGGAATGAGACCCGAATCCTGCCAGTAGCCAGCCGCCCCCGAACAGCACCCCACCTGCCATGGCAGAGCGCTTAGGGCCGATCCTGGGCAGAAAATTACCCGCAATCATCATGGTCAAAGGAAAGGCAAA
>PIVQ01000138.1 GCA_003354055.1 Desulfobacteraceae bacterium
GCCTCAATATCCTCAATATACACCCCGGTACCCACAACCCAGTCCCAGGGTTTAAAAAGGGCCACGTAGGATTTCTTGTGCTGGTCTTCGGTTAATCCGTCTTTTGTCGGTTTGGGCCATAGATAATCCACATACCCCTCGCCTTTTTCCCTGGCAACCTTCGCAAAGGCAATGAAAAGATTCTGTTTTCCCGGGATGGTGCAATTATACTTGGGATCGTCCATGACAATGCCGTTGAGCGCCGGTATGGTCGGATGCATGACCATTTTCGGAATGGGAACACCCATATCGTTGATCCATAGATATCCGACACCTTCGTCATATCTCATATTCTGAATCATATACTTCGCCTCTACCTTGGCAGCCTCCTCCGACACCAGGCCATGGCGATACTTCTGATAAATTTCATTTATGATACGCAGGCCGATGGTGACGATATGCTTTCGTTCGGCTTTCCTAAGATTCAAGGTGGTCTGACGATGAAATTCCAGGCTTTTGTACTCATTTTCCACATTTAGAAAAACAGCATTGAGAAAATTCCGATTGTTCTCGTCATGTATCCCGGACAGGGTCTTGATATTCTCCTTTTGAACAAAATAACTGATTCCGGATACCATAAGAATGATGATACCGATCACCGTTAGTATAATTCGTGAATGAAGGGAGTTAAGCATTATCCGTCTCCAGGCATACTGCGTTAATCTCAGTGGGTGATAAAAGGCAGTCCGTCCCTCGTAAGCCCTCAATAAAAAAGGTATATCCTGATGAACTTCTATAAAAAGGAGTATACGCGGCACTGGATTAGCTGTCAATGACTACGCCTGTACAGGCCAGAGTCAGTTCAATGATAAGATACCCTAAACTTAAAAAAACGTAAAAAATCAGGGTTTCCCTGATTGAATTCTTTTACCAATTAGAATATCGTTAACATCATTTTCTAATTTCGGAGGTTCAATGAAAAAGATTCAAATCATCATAGTAACAATTCTCTTTGCCTTTGCATGTTCACATCCAATAGAAAAATTAATCCCTGATTCGGCCATACAGGGAGCGATAACACCGCTGAAGATAATTGCCATCGAAAAAGAACTGGGAAAAAGCCTGACTGAGAACATACTGATAAAAGCATACGTGGCCGTTCCCCATGACATAAAAAGGGAACAGATTCGCCCGACAATCCTATTAACCTTAAAAGAGTTGCAGCAAAAGTTTCCAGGTAAAGATCTATTTTCGGTTTATCTTTGTCCGGGCGGGGGAAAAAGCCTGAGTTGCGGATATCTTTATGTAGCCCGGGGTGAATATACAGATAAAGAGATTCGAATATTTTATTTGATCCCAAGCCGGGAACAGATCCAGGTATACGTGGAAAAAAACAAAAAAGCTATGTCAAAAGAGGATCAGATCATTGTTCCCACGGTAATGAGTAAAAAAGACTTTTACCAGGCCATAGAAATTACATCTTTGTACTATGACTATTACAGAGCAACCCTGGAACCTTTCGCAGCCATCAATGCAACTGCCAGGGAATTGAATCTCCCGGAAGATCAGGTGGCAACTTATAAAAAACACCTTTTGACTTACTACGGAATCGAAAGAGATTCGGAAATCATCCGGTAAGGCAGTGTAAAAGGCTTCATTTCGTAACGATAAGATGAGAGAGACGGCTTATCCGCCGGTCCCATCCACGGAGCCCAGTTTATCAATGGACCGGTTGATCTTCTCGATGGTATCGTCATCCACTCCTTTTGAGAAAATAAGATACCTAAAATTTCCTACGGGAATATCCGGCATGGGCAGGGAAATAAAGGTGCCGGGTCTGAAACCCGCCGACCTCACTAAGCTAACGGTTTCTTCAGGTGCGGTCAACATATAATCTGCCCGGCCGGTAACGATCAGCTTGGGCAACAGACTCTGATCGGCAATGATCTCGTGGACCTTTGGCTGATGTAACCGTATCTGGGTATCAATATACAGTCCATAGGAAAAAGAACTGATCCGGGCCAGGGTCAGGGATGAATCTGCCAGCACGGATCTAAGACTGTCATATCGGTTAAACTGTTTCCTGAGTTTGTCCAGGGTCAGAATGACTACGGGCAGATTCTGATAGATGGGGCGGCTGAACTTTGCAAAATTTTCCCGGTCAGGATTTTTAAACCACCCCACTGATCCCTTTTTTCCACCCGTCTTTTTAATTTCCAACATGATCCGCTTTGGCGGCAGGGTTTTAAACACCACCGCCACTCCTGCATCCTGAAAAATATCCCTGGCCAATTCAATGAGAAACCCGGAAGCGCCACCGGTTGCCCCGCCGGAGGCACCTGATTGGGTAGTATAATAATAGGGCGGTCGCTCAAAATAAAATATTTCCAAAGGGCTGCAATGGGCTGAGGTCTGCATCAGCCCGATCAGAAAAAAGGAGAGAAGCAATGTCAGGGATCTTGTCATGCCTCCATATTAAACTGCATGGGCCTTCCATGCAAGCCATCTGGAAAAATTTCAATTTTCATGAAATGTCCGGGTTAGCCAGGATCAGGACAATCTGCCTGCCAGCAATTCTCCCATTCGAAACCCGATAGTATTGGCCTTCTCCCAGACCTCGGTCTGGTCTTCAACCCGGCAGTAACCATGATCGGAGGTTTTCGCCCCTTCTCCATGTATCATGGAAACTCCGCTCATCTCGCATTCATCCCCTTTGCCGCAGGTCATGCAGGGCAGATTACCGGTCACCGTGATCTGGCCGAGCATATCCATGCGCTCGTAATGGACCAGTTCCATGGCAAGCGCCTCATTTATATGGCCAGCCATCTCCGGCAGCAGGCAGGTTAATACAGTGGCACTAAGCTTTCCTTTCAGCAGATTATTTACATGCCTCAATGACCAGAATCGCTCCAGAAGGGCCTTGGTAAACCCGTCAATCTGCCCGTAAGGGGTATAGGACCCGAAGACAATGGCCTTGGCGTCCTGTATCTTCCGGGACAGGGCTTGAAAATCATCCTCAACCTTACAGACATTGTCTTCCACACATTTTTTGCACCCCATACAGGGCCGTACATTGATATCACTCAACTTGACGAACTCTACCTCACATCCTGTGGCGTCCAGCATGGCCTTGACCAGACGATCGGTATTGCTGTTTTTTATGGGGCTGCCTGATATGCCCAGTACATCAATTCCCATGGGAGTCTCCTTGTATTGTTTGGTTACAGTCTATCTGCCGACCGGATAATAGTAAAATTTGCTATCCACCTTCATAATCGGAAACCGGGTTGGCAGCTCAGCTCCAAGTGTTTTAACTCCGCAGGCCGGGCAAACAAATGTTCCGGATTTTCCTTTTCCAATTCTTCACGGTTTCCGTATCCCCAGAGGACCCCGCAGCCGCTAAGACCGTTTTCATGGGCAGCAATGATATCCACATCCCGGTCACCGATCATGATTGAATCTCCGGAGATCCTGCCCTGGTCCAGCAGGCCTTTTATCTGCTGCACCTTAGAAATGCCTATATCACCGCCGCTGATAAAATCAAAGTACGGATCAAGATCAAACATGGTGATAATCTTTTGGGCAAAATCCCCTCGTTTAGAGGTGCAGACCGCCATGGGTATATCACGGTTCTTCAGGTGTTCAAGGACCTTGGGGATGGCCGGGTATAATGTATTTTCTTTATACCCCTTTTCCCCGAACCGTTCTCTGAACTTGACCACCAGTTCCCGGATATGATCTGTGGAATCGGTCCCGGTCAGAAGGGCAAAGGTTTTATCCAGAGGTGGCCCGATAAACCGTGCCAGATCCGCCTCAGACGCTGTTGAATATCCAAAGGCCGCAAGAGCGTAGTTTATAGACCGGGCAATTCCCTGAAGGGGATCACTGAGGGTGCCGTCAAGATCAAACAGGAGATAGTTTGCGACTGCCATATTATTGATCCCATCCCCTTAATTCACGGTACTCGTCCATGAGCATTGCCACCTGTTCGGCTGTGATCACGGCACCGTTGTCCTCAAGCGGGGTATAGAATGCCTTGGGCAGGGTTTCATCTGAAGGGGTCATCCCTTCCCGGAGATTGAACTCCCTGACCAGTGTGGCAATATTCCCGGCAATGGCTGACAGGGATTCTTTCGAGCCCTCAATGCCGGTGGCATGACGTATCATTTCTCCCAACAGCTCCCAGGGATACAGATCCCGATAAAATTTACAGAGGATCAGGGCATCAAACAGGGTGAGGCGATCTTCAAAATCAATGAACAGTGCAGCCTTGCCATGGATCTGGTCTTTGTCAATCATCCCCGCCAGCTCAGGCTTATAAAAGGTGGCCCTCAGATGACAGGCCCCCCGGTCTGACGAAGCATAGGCCAGGCCCATACCCTTGAGAACCCGGGGATCATATCCGGCCGGTTCCATGCCCTTGACATGAACGGCCTGATCTTCCATATCCCAGGTCCGGGCAGCATGAACAATGCCTTGGGCAAGGACAGCGCCGATTCCCTCTTTTGCAGCGATCTTACCCAGCAGGGTTTCTATGCCCCTGTTATCTCCGAATTCTATTTTGTAATCCGAGCGCCCCTGTTCATATGCAACCATGGCAAAGGCGCATAAGTTGCCGGCCGTGATGGTATCCAGCCCCAGGCTGTCACAGACATGGTTGAGACGGGCAATCTCTTCAATCTCGTCCACCATGCAGAGGCCGCCAAAGGCATACAGGGTCTCATATTCCGGTCCTTCAACGGTCAGGCCCTTGTGCCGGCCTTCCAGCACCCGGGTCATCCTGCCGCAGGACAGATAACATTTGGCACAGGCATGGGGGGTCACCTTGCACCGGCTGTGAAGGGCATCGGCAGATATCTTTTCCCAGTGGTCCGCCCTGCCCCGGGTCCAGTACCGGGTGGGGAAGGCATTTACCCCGTTCATGATTTTAACCATCTGGGAGGTGCCCATGGATTTGTACGCATGAACCACAGGACTGTCCTTTGCATCGGCAGCCATAGCTTTGGCCAAGTCGATCAGGGCTTTGGGATCATGGGCGGACCGTTTTTTATTCCCGGAAAAAAGAATGGCTTTAACATTTTTAGATCCCAGAACCGCACCGGTTCCGCCCCGCCCGGCACACCGCCATCCATCGTTTTTTATGATAGCACAGGCCACCCCGGCCTCCGCAGCAGGCCCGATCACAGAGGTTCCGGTTTTCCAGTTCCCCTGCTTTTTTCCGGCAAACATCCCCTGTACGGCAGATTCGGTCTCAAATGTATCTTTACCGGCCAGATGCCCTGCATCATGAAAAACCACCCCGTCAGGATTAATCTCCAATAACGTCAATTTTTCTGCCCGGCCGCGGATCACCACGGCATCAAACCCTGTGGCGGAAACAGCCTCCGGCACCCGCCCACCTGAATAGGATTCCGCATACAACCCTGTCAGGGGCGATTTTGTAAACACACCATACCTTGAACTTCCCCAGGTCATGGTATTAGTCACAGGCCCTGTGGCAAATATGATATGGTTGTCCTCCGACAGGGGATCTACCCCAACCGGATTACGGTCAACCAAAAGCTTTGTGCCAAGCCCCTTGCCCCCGAGATATTCTCTATATAAACTGTCGTCAACTGCCTCTGTCTCAAACGTTCCCCGAGTCAGATCCACGGACAATATCTGATTAAAAAAACCTTTCATTTCCTACTCCTTGCTATAATTGCGCTGGGTTTCCACCCACTCATCATAGGAAAACCCAGCGCCCACTATACCATAGTTTGGTAGGATAGCTCTATCAATAGACGCCTATGGATTGTGAATAATATATTTAATCCATTCATCCTTTAGAAGATCGCCCCTTGAAATCGACTTGGGCGGATCGGCAGAAGGAAGCGTCACATCGGGTGGCGTCCCGACCAACTCATTAATGCTGCCATCCGGATTGATCACAATTTCCGTCTCAACCCGGAATATCATACTGCTGTTAGGCAGTTTCAATGCAGGGGGCAGAATATAGGCAGCGCTGCCGCCGCCTGTATTTTGCCCCACAAGTCTGGCATAGCCGATACGTTTAACAGCATTGGCAAAATCATCTGCAGCAGAAAACGTACCTTTGTCCACCAGGACATACAGGCTGCCGTTAAAATCATACCGGTTATCGGGTTCGATTCTCCGGGTAAGTCTGTAAAATACCCACTCCTTATTGTCGAACCCTTCCGGCGCCTGAATTTCTTTGGTATTAGTCACATGGGCATTTTCATTGGAGCACATTCGTCGCAATGTTTTCAGCTCAGATGGTTTTAATTTATCTTTGTAGGCTCTTTTGATCCCCGCGACCTGGGTATAGGTCACGGGTTGATCCAGAAACGGTTGAATCAGATTTCTATAAACATAGGCCGGAGAACCGCCTGAATTGTTTCGGACATCGATAATAAGTTTACGGTATTTACCATTGGCCTTATTGAGGAACCGCCTGATTATCTTTCTGTCTTTGTTATGCAGACCGGAAAAAACGTAGGAGAGCATGCCGGAATGCATGTTCTTAATTCGAATATATCCGATATCATCTGTTAATTCTATGCAGGTGCAATTCTCCTCCGGTTCCTGACTCCAAAGACGAAAACCAGGACAAAGAGGCAATTTCGGCACAAAGGCATGCTGCATTGAGTTATCCGGCAAAAGAAAGTCAATCCGCCATCCGGTAAACGCAGCCCCCTCATTAATGATGAGCAATTTCTCTCTAACGTTTTCTTTATCAGAGGAATAGCGCAGAAATGTCTCTTTTTCCAGGTAGTTCAAATAGGCGCTGCAACTCATGTCATTGACCCTGATAATTTGCGCCCCTTTGGGCACTATCCCCGCCTCACTTTCCCACTCTCTGTCCGTAAAATAGTCTTCACCCGTCCGCACGATACCGAAAGGCGGATGAGCACACAAAGGATTGCTGCTGTTAAGCCGCGCCCAAGAACGCGCTTCACTGGCCGAAGAAGGCTCAATACCGACATCAATAGCTCCAGACATGATACCGATCTTAACCCACTTTATCATGGACTCCCCAATCAAATAGTGATGCCCCAAAGGGCAGATCTCATTGCCATATGCCTGTGCAACCCGGAGAAACGCCTCGTCACTATCTGCCTGTTCTGCATAATCAAGATATGTCGGCAATAACGCCTCATAGCCCTGCCCCTCATATAATTCCGCCAGCTCAACCATCGGGCTGTTTTTCCTCGCCCATTCAGCCATGTACTCAATGTCTGCCCTGCGCTCAGCAGGTGTTAATTGGGGAGTGGAAACAGAGGCACAGCCAAAGGCAACCAGGCAATTTACCATGATCACTATTGACTTTAGAAAGGATGCCGATGTCTTTTTAATGATGGACTACTCCCTTTGTGCGAATACGAATGTGCCTTGAATGAGTCAGAGCAGATTTCCGCAATTCTGCTCAACTTCAATCCCTTGCCGCTATCGATTGAAAATATAGAAAACACGACAAAATCAGATTGCCTGTTCCGAAAAATCGATATTCATGGAGATAACCATACGCCGCGATAAAACGCAACAGGAACGCGTAGGCCCAATGATCCATCAAATTTAAATAACATAAAAAACAAACAAGGCCGGCGGCCTCCCAATATTTTCCTTCCAATTAACGCAAAATTCGTTACATTATTTCTCTAATAAGCCTTCTTTTGATTTTCATAACCCCTTGCAGTTATGATGTTTTTTAGCAATCACACTCTTTTGAAATTAAAAATTCGTTCCAGAAGTCTTAGTTTTCAAAACATTGGACTTGTCTTGCCGGAATTAATTCTTTTAGGGTAGAGCACACACAAAATTTAGTTGTTTGCCGACCTGCTTTTGAGTTGTTACCTGCTGTCCTTATTTAATTAAATGACACTGCTTCGGAAATTGGATTTCATCATTGCGATGGTTCAAATATGAACCCGTTTTCTATTGGGCTTAACGATTTTAGGCCCTGTAGGGTCTATAGTAAGGGAGGGTGCGTAAATGAAAAGAATGGTTTTAGTGGCAGTGGCGGCGGTATTTCTGTATCTGGTATCGGGATATGTCATGCCAGCATTTGCAAAAGGCACGCAAGCTGAACTCTATCAAGGATTTTTCCTTCTGTTCGTAGGAGGGCTGATTTTTGGCACGGCTGCATTCATTTTCGCCCACAGATTTTTTACAAATAGTATCGTCCGCCTGACAGATCATGTGACATCGCTCAACAACGGGGGAAAACAAATATCCGAAATCTCAGGGTTGAAGTATAAATCTGGTGTCGGGGGGCTGGCGGAACAGATTGACAGATTATCCCAAAAACATGATGGCAAACTGAGAAACGTTGAGGGTCATGCCAGCACATTGCTCTGCGCGTCGCAAAATATACTCAAGCTCTCAAAAGAGGTTTTATACAGATGTGATACGACACGCTCCAGCACAAAGCATCTTTCAGAAGAAAGCGGCCAGATTGAAGAAAACATAAGCGCAATTGTCGCTGCCGTTGATCAGGCTTATTCAAATATCGAGTTGGTTGCTGACGCCTCGGACGAGATATATACCAGGGCTTCTGAAATTTCAAAAAATATGGAAAAAGCACGGGGCATCACCCAAGAGGCGGTCTCCCTCTCCTGTGAAGCGGAAACCGGCATGGGCCGGCTGGGGGGCACTGTCGGACAGATCACACAAATCACAGCCACCTTATCGGAGATTTCCGAGCAGGCAAATATTTTAGCTGTATATGCCATGATTGAATCTTCCTGTGCCGATGAGTCCGGCAAAGGATTTGTCGTCGTGGCGAATGAGATTAAAAGTCTGGCGGAGCAGACTTCCGGGGCGACAAAAAAAATCAAAGAAATCGCCACAGAAATTTCAGTTCTGACACAAAATTCCCGGATGCATATCCACGATGCCACAAACGTTATCAGGCATATGGATCATTCGGTGAATTCCATTGCCAAAGCGCTGGAGCACCAATCAGCTGCCACCAGAGACATTGCTGAAAATGCGGCCAAAGCATCACGGGGTATAGGAGACATTAAGATAAAAGTGGTCGACACATCCAAAGAAGTCCGGGTGATGGCAAACCATATCCAGAATATCTGTTATGACGCAGATGGAATCGGCATGTGCATTTTTGAATCATGTATCAATTCAGATGAGACACAGTCAGTTGCTGATATTTTGATGAAATCCGCCAACGGATTGACGGCAAAAGCTCCACAATTTGATATCGGTAATATAAAACTGGCCCATATGGGCTGGCGAACCGATTTAGAAGCGGTTCTTGCCGGCCATAAACATATGGAACCGGACCAGATGGCAGCCCATACGGATTGTGCATTCGGTCAGTGGTATTTTAATGAAGGCAAAATTTTCTCATCCCTTGACCTCTATAATGAAATCGGTGTCCTTCATAAAAAAGTCCATACCCAGGCAATGGCAGTCATCCGAAAACAAAATGCCGAGGATGATACCGGCGCAAAACAGGAAATGGAAAAATTCATTGATACCAAAACCATGTTGTTTGATGCGCTTGACAGATTGTATCTGATTTAAAACCATGATTAATCCTGTCAGATTTTATCAAAACGGACAAAACTCAATCAAGAAAGGCAAAGGAGAACAATGATTTTTTCTTCCTTTAAATTAAAGCAAAAGATCTTAAGTGTTATCGTTTTAGTTATTTTTATTGTCATGATTGTTTCCTCCCTGGTGGTCTCCTATGTCACCTACAGCCAAAATGTTGCAGCAACCCATACCAATCTTGTGGTGGGAGTCAATAATATTAAGAATAAGATAGAAGAGATCCGGCAGGACCTGTTAAAGAAAATCAGTCAGATGGATACGGTGTTCAAGGTAAGTGAAAACGTTAAATTTATTGGTGATTTTAAAACGAGTTTTGACCTGAGTATGACCGAGATTGCCTTTGTCGACATTGCCAATGCCTTGTTTGCAACTGCTTCGACAAATAATATTCAGAAATTGGCTGTCTATGACGCCGCAGGAGAACTTCTGGCATTTGCAGAGCAAAAAAATGAAGAGATCATGCTAGTAGGGTTTTATTACGTAAACCCGGAAAAAAGGTTTAAATACACCCATATCAAAGGAACCGATGATTTAAAAAAGAGCCAGTGGGAGACCGCTTCGGCTGTCAGTGATCTTGAAAGCAAGTTCATAGAACCGCCCACGACCTCGACAATCCCCCGCGGGGTACTGGGTCAACTTGGGGATCACCTGGCATTATCCATCTCGATCCCTGTGATGGTGGATGACTACAATAAGGAAACCGATCAGATGGAACCCAGGCGATTTGGGGTTGTGATCCTGTCAAAACGCCTGGACCGGGCATTTGTAAACGAGATGACAGAACGAACCGGTATGCATGTCAATATATTTGCCGGGGAAACGCTGTCTGTGGGTGATTTGCCTTCCTATGGCAGTATTAAAAAACAGGGGTTTCCATTAACTGTCCCTGATGACTGGACCCTGGAAAAACAGACGGCAATGTCCGGGGTCGTCGAGGTGGACGAACATAAATATTTCCAGGGCCTGCTGCCGATTTATACGGGTAAAGCCCTTTCCGGTGCCGTCTCAGTACTGACTTCCAATAAAACCGTAAAGGATAACACCATGCAGCTGGTGTATACCCTGGTGATTGTCTATCTTTGTTGCCTTGGTTTAATCATTCCCCTGGCATTGTTTTTTTCCGGTACCATGGTGAAATCTATTCTAAGGGTTACCGCCAGCCTGAAAGATGTGGCTGAAGGGGAAGGCGACCTGACCAAGCGCATCGAGATCACATCCAAAGATGAGATCGGAGAACTTTCCCATTGGTTCAATATCTTCATAGAAAAACTTCAGATAATGATACAGGACATTTCCCATAGTTCACAATCCCTGTCCCATTTCGTAAGTGTGACAAAGGAGGCGTCTCTGGATATATCGGATAACTCAGCTCGGATGCTGGACACCACCCAGGCGGTCACCCAATCCACCCATGGGATGAGTTCACAGATATCCTCCATTTCCCAGGTGGTGGGTCAGTCTTCAGACAACCTGGATATTGTGGCATCTGCCACAGAAGAGATGACGGCCACCATCAACGAGATTGCCAAGAGTGCGGAATCCGCCAGGGCCATGAGCATGGAAACCGGGGAGAAAATTGAAGCAGCCTCTGCCAAAGTGAATCAGCTCGGCGCAGATGCAAAGGAGATTGACGGTTTCACCGCATCAATTAACGATATTTCGGACCAGACCAACCTTCTGGCCCTGAATGCCACCATTGAGGCGGCCCGGGCCGGGGAGGCCGGAAAAGGATTTGCCGTTGTCGCAGGGGAGATAAAAGAGCTTGCCAAGCAGACAGCTGCGGCCACCCAGGATATTAAAAGGAAAATCGATAATATCATGAACTCTTCAGATGGCACAGTGGATGAAATGGCCGGCATATTGAAAACATTTGGCGATATGAATGATGCAGTCAATGATATTGCCTCGGCAATTGAAGAACAATCTGCCACAACCAAAGAGATTGCAAATAATACCGCTACGGTTGCCACAGGTATCAATGATGTGAACGAAAATATATCGAAGTTTAACACCCTGACCACCGACATTGCAACACAGATGGGAACGGTGAATCAGGCCAGCGCAAAAATGTCTGAAAATTGTACGGATATAAACGCAGACACCCGGGAAATGGCAGCCCAGACAACACAACTTGCTACGTTGATCAACCGATTTGCAATAGAATAAAGGATATTTTGAATCCCAAGGGAAAAATAACCCTGCTAAAAAGATAGAGGATGAAAAAATCATCTATAGGAGCCTATTTTGAGTTTAGTATTTGAATGGAAAGAAAAGTACAGCGTCGGTGAACCCGAAATTGACAATCAACATAAAATACTATTTGACCTGGGTAATGACATACAAAAAGCGGGTAAAAACAAGATTGAATCCTATGTAGCGTTATTGTATAAATCTGCGAAAGCACACTTTAAAGCAGAAGAAACATACATGGGGAAAATCAAATATCCCCAGAAAAAGAACCATAGAAAACTGCATGATGCCTTTGTTCGTCAATTAAATCACAGTTCTGAAAATCTTTCAGATGAATCCATAAAATTATTCAAAACGTTTTTATACACATGGCTGGTGGATCATATCCTCAAAGAGGACCATAAGTATATTGAGTTTGCCAACCGTCAAAAATGGATTAGCAGCATGCCTCGCAATCAGACAGAGGAAGCATTGCGGGATCGTGAAGAGCAATTAAACGCCATTCTGATGGCAACCCCAAACCCAATTATAATCTATAACAATCAGGGTGAGCCGGAATATTTTAACCAGTCCTTTTCCGATATCTTCGGATGGTCCCTGGATGAATTGCGGGGCAAAAAAATCCCATTTGTCCCTGAGGATCAAAAACAGATCACCTATGACAAGGTAAAAGAGCTGTTTGACTTAGGTAATAAAGTAAAATTTGAAACAAAGAGACTTACCAAGCACGGTAGTACGATAAATGTTATCGTAAGCGCGACCTGCATCAAAGACCTGAAAGGAGTGAGCTCAAAACTGGTTGTCAATTTAACTGATATCACGGCGCGCATAAGGGCCGAGGAAAAGATTAAAAATGCCCTGAAA
>PIVQ01000841.1 GCA_003354055.1 Desulfobacteraceae bacterium
GTGGTCGCAATTACCATTGCAAGCTTGGTCCAGCGAAGGCTGGAGGTTGATAACCACACGTATCGACTACCCGTGGACTTGGTCCTCTTTTATCAAAGCCTTGCTACCGCATTGGCCGTAACAGTCCCGGCGATAGCCTTTGAAAGCCTGGCCACTCAATGGGACCCAATATTTTTTGGGGCCATGTTATGGCTTATAATAGGTATTTCCCTGGCGGCCTATGCTCTGATGTGGTTATTGATTGCGCAGATTGACGCAACGCGGGTGGCCAGTTTATTTTATCTTGGGCCTCCGGTAACCATGGTGATGGCCTGGATCGCATTTGGTGACATAATTCAACAAATGGACGTTGTCGGTTTGATTGTTGTGTCCACAGGGGTATTGTTAACACAAGCAACATTGAAAGGTACCTGTTCAATGGTCACGAAGGAATAACCGGTTTTTCCGCATAGCGTAGAGAGCGAAGCAAAAAAAGTCCGTGTTATGCATTTGTTGGGCTCTTCTTTTCTTAATTCCATTTATATCCACAAGAAAGGCATGTCGGCTTATGCACACAAATCAATTCACCACATTCTGGACAGATCCATTTCTTTTTTTGGTTCTGAATAAAATGTCGTATCCCAAATTCATCGATCATTTTGAGATTTTCGATCATGCTCATTCCATATTTTGTTCTGTAACGTTTATCTAATTGTTTCAACCTCGCACAGGGGAATTTATCACAACTATCAGAACAATGCTTGATTTTGCCTTTGGAAATTAATTCGCAATTTTTGATTCTACATGTATTACGGTATTTTGATTTTTGACTATCTTGATTATCGATTATTCGGCAACCCGGACATGTGTTTTTTTCTCTAATGTATCCCAGGCATAGACGACAGTTCATTCCACAAGGCGCAATCAAGCTTGTAGAAATTGTGTTCTTTGCTTTTAGTTTCTTTGTTGTCATTGCCTGTGTGAAATTTGTTTTTAGCCCAAAGTTGAGTTGAGCTGTAAAAAACTAAGAACGATTTTGCAGATTGGCTGCACTTGGCACCAAGGCTTACTTGGATATGCCAATAGACCGTTAAGTTTTTTGTCAGACTCAAACGTTTGGTTAGCTTACATCTTTTTGACCGTGTTTCCTACTTCAATTAACTCTTGTTGATTAATCAGTGGGCTGCTGAATATCAACATATTTCCATTGTTATCGTTTATTCGAAAATCACGACTACCATATTCTCGGTCAGCTATATCCCCTACAAACTCAATCTGTTTACTTGAATATTCTCTATGAACTGAATCCACATCACTCACAAAGATTACACAAACACCTGTACCAGCATAATCTTTCCTTCCTTCTCCGAACTCAATAATTGTTTTATCTCTCGCAACTACGGCATAAGGAGGATTTTCCCAAAGTATTTCTATTTCAAATGCCAACTCTTCCGCATAGAACTTAACTGTTTCATTGACATTATTTACCGGTAATATAGGGTTTGCCCCTAAAAAAAGCTCATCTCCAGCAAAATTATCTTTTTGCAGGGTTGATACGTCTGTTTCAAAAACTGCGGCAATGCATTTCAAAGACTCTAATCCTGCATTGTGTCCACGCTCTATACGTTGAATTGTTCTTACGCTCAGCCCACTAAACTGAGCTAACTGCTCTTGTGACCATCCTTTAGAAATTCGGATTTCCTTAATCATATTTTGTCACCTCCCTAAAATTTTTCCTGTACTATATCATAATCTTCTTAGAGTGATAACGACACGAACATGACATGAAAGCTATCCTTATTCGTTAGCCGAGGTCAATTTTATATGGTAGTCGTCGTTCGATTCTGTTTTTAATCACTTGTTCGATCATCTGGCCATAATCGCGATCAATAGGTATCAATAATGGTAATTTGATTACATCTGTGAACGCCCGCTGAATTAAGTCGTCAGTAATCGTTTCTTTATCTTTTGAGATTTGCGCTATCGCAGAAAAAATTATGAGTTCCTGCCCCCAAAAGTAGACCTGTTTAGCCTGCACATTACCCTGCATTCGCACGATTTGACTGAATGTTTCCGGTTCTGCAAGGTGGAGCCAGATATCGGCATACAGAAAGTCGATGGTCTGACCTGGACCGGGATGCCATTCAAGAGCATCGGCTTCGACAATGGCAATCTTCTGTTGAGCTGATGAAGGTATAGACTCGAATGCACCTGATTCATAAAATAGATTGATAACATCGGGATCTCGCTCTACAACCGTCACGTTTGTCACTTGGGGATTTAAAGCGGCATTAGCAGTGATCCACCCCATTCCAAGGCCCATGATCACCATCTTTCCAAAGGCATATTGAAACCCGAGTTCCTGGCTTTCTATTTCATGAGGCGTTAGGGACATCCAGATTTCCCAACCTTCACTGTCAACGTTATTGGATGAAGCCTTGCGAGCTAAATAAGGAAGCATTTCCAGAAGACATGGCCCAGAGTAATAACCCCAGTCGTTGACTAGTTGTCCACCCGTATTTATTCGCCAAGAGCCGATCTTACCGCTTTGATACTGCGGCACAAAAGAACCGGTGGTCCAGAGTTCCTTACCAAGTGCAGTTGCGATGTCGAGGTTAGATGTCATGTTCAATCCTTTTAATCCCAATTATGATGTGAGTTTAGATTCGTCATGTTAAACTCGGAGGTGTTTGATTGTCTTGCAAAGGTCTTAAGGATGAGACCGCGCTCCTTGCGGGCCACTGCAACGACTATCTCGCCCGTATTAAATTTTGGGGGGAGCTGAGGTCGGTGCTGTAGCCCCTTCAAGCAGTTTGGTAATACTATTAAACAAAGTCGGGTTGTTTAGGACGTAAAAGAGACCGCCTCGTCCGTTTTGACTGCTGTAGCATTTTTGTGTTTTATAAGCATACCCTTTTACTAAGGCCCCTTGCTGATTCATATCGCCAAAAATAGAATAAGGTACAGTTGAATCTGTAGACACACCAAGTTTTGCATGATTGTGATGAGGACCTTCTCCCCCTGTAAGGCCAATACTTTTTC
>PIVQ01000842.1 GCA_003354055.1 Desulfobacteraceae bacterium
ATTTCTTTTAGACCGTTTTGAACTTCTTAGAGAGTTTAAGAAAAAAGGATACTTTAAGCGATGGTGCGCGATAACAACCAATGATTTTTTTCTTGAAGATGAAAATCTTGAACTTGCCCAAAAATCAGGGTGTGTAAATCTTTTCAGTGGTGTTGAATCTTTTGATAAAAATGCCCTGATAAATTTTAAGAAATATCATAATGTGCGAATGCCGCAGGTGGAAATTATCCGCAAATGCCTGGATGCCGGAATATCATTTTATTACGGCCTTATTTTTGATGTTTCAACGAGGCCCATCTCAGAATTTAAAGAAGAGCTTGATTTTATCATTAGTAATCCAGATATCTCCCTGCCGTGCTTTCTCACTCTGGCAATTCCACTTGTGGGAACACCGGCATTTCATCAGTGCCTGAAGGAAAAACGTTTTCTACCCAATATTAAACTTCGGGATTTAGATGGTACAACTTTGACGTTAAAACCTTTAGATCCAATGAACGAAACGATTCAATTTATAAAAGACATACAGAATCTTTCAGGATACAGGCGAAAAATTCTCCATCATAACTTAAAATTTTTTAATAAATATAAAAACAAACTCTCATGGTACCCTATGACAGTAGCAATGCTGAATTCGCTTCTTATCTGTGCCCCGAAATTGACAACTGCAAGGTCTGAAATTTTTAGACGTTTTCAAAAAGGGTATAAAAAACATACACGATCTTTTGTCGGTTCTACTGAACCCTTAGATTCTGTATATTCGCCCGCTTTTCGGATTGATTCGCGCTATGAACATTTTTTCAAACCCACAATGCTTACAGACGCCCAAGGAAATTTATCAGAAAAGCTTTATATGGACTTGTATCAAAATTGATGCCTAAGGCACAAAAAAACAAATAAATCATCCATCAAAATAAAATGCTTTTTGTGCCAATGTAAGTTGTAATGATGCGCAGTTCAAATCCAGAAGGTCTTAATTTGATGCTGAACTTGAATTATTCATAATTAAAGGGAGAGGACCATGAATGAAATCAATGAAGAAAATGTATTAAAGCCGTTGGGAATTACATTATCAGGGGGCGGCTCCAGGGCTGCCGCCTTTCATCTCGGGGTTCTTTCTTACCTGGATCGCACCGGTCTCATTTCAAGGTTGGAAATGCTTTCCACTGTATCCGGCGGATCTTTTACCGGGGCAAAATATGCATTGTCACTTGCAGAAAAAATGGAATTTGAAGCGTTTTTTCGCCAATATTATCACGACCTGGAAACCATAGAACTGGTTAAATTAGGTCTTGACTGCCTTTCAAAAGGGGAAATGTCACCTCCCTCAGGCCGCAAGGATATGATCATTGCCTTTGCCCAAGTTTATGCAGATACTTTTCTAAAAGACAAAAATGGCGATCCTGCGCTCTTTGAAACTATTCTAAACAGTGATACTCAATTACAGGAAATTATATTCAATACCACTGAATTCCGTAATGGTATAGATTTCCGTTTTCAGAAAAGCAAAAATCCAAAAGCCCGTATCGGCAACGGCAAGATGTCCATACCACGCAAGGCTGCTGGAAATATTCGACTAGCGGATATTGTGGCAGCTTCTTCCTGTGTCACCGGTGGATTTGAACCCATAGCTTTTCCTGATGATTTTATCTGGCCTGACGGAAAAATTCCGCCTGCCATAAGAGATAAGTTTATAAAAAATAGTCAACCCTGGCCTGTTGCCCTCATGGACGGCGGGATCTATGACAATCAGGGTATTACCAGTTTAATGCTGGCGAATGAAAGAAACATGGACAAACTCGGCCTTGTGATTATTTCAGATGTGGCCCAGGAATCTGATGATTATTTACCTTTCCCCAATAAAAAAACAGAAGGGATATTAACCTTAAATAGCATCAATATATTTTCCTTTGTTCTTATGATTATTTGCGCATTGACAGTATTATCTTCAGGATTGAAGATGTGGGGACAGATTTCCAACGGCAGTTTTAAATTTTTTTGGGATTTTTTCATGTACATGATCCCTGTCCTGCTGGCCGGTCTGACAGCCGGAACAATCTTTTCGGTAAGGCAGTTTATCAAGCATAATGTTTTTCCAAATATCCCCCAGGTCGGCAAGGTGGCATGGCAGGACCTGAAAAAACTTAAACTGAAACAGGTTGTGGACATGATCAATATGCGCGTAGACTCACTTTTCGCCCTGACAAATTCCGTGTTCATGAACCGTATCCGATCGCTGGTATACAATATAATATATAAAAATGAAAAATACGAAGGAAAACGCATTTCAAACCTGATCTACCATCTGAAATCAAATAAAAAATTTTCCAAATATCTGGATAAAATGCCAGGTATAAAAAAACCGAGTCCGGCACTTCATCAAGTGGCTGACATTGCCGCTGATATGCCCACAGAGTTATGGTTTGACTCTGATTACAACCAACCCTGCCTTGTGGCGTGCGGCCAGGCAACACTTTGTTATAACCTGATGAAATATATTGTTCGTATCTATGGAAATGATCCTTCAAAATATTCAGCCCCTGTCCGGGATCTTTGGGATCAAACCACGCAAGATTGGAATAAAATGGTAGAAGACCCTTATGTACTGCTTCAGGAACGCTTTCCTGATAAAAATCTTCCAAGGCCGCCCCAAAACGGGAACTCATCAAAATGATGTTTTTTATTGTTTCCTGCCCGGCAATCATGGAGATAACTTCGGATTCGGCAAATTGCTGGAAATCGCCTGTTCACCGTGAGCCAAAAAATGTACAATCTGAAAAATTTGGTTTGACCTATGTCTCTATTTTTTTGGGAAGGATCAGCCTTGCCTAAAAAAGGCAGGGCTGATAAATTGAAGGCTAAAAACGCTAATTACAGATAAGAGAATACAAACATGGCAACTCCAAAAGAATGGACAAAATCAAGCTGGAAAAGTCACACTGCTCTCCAACAACCCAACTGGCCGGACCGGAAAAAACTGGACAAAGTCATCGACAACTTGGGCTTGCTGCCGCCACTGGTTT
>PIVQ01001688.1 GCA_003354055.1 Desulfobacteraceae bacterium
GAATTAGGTGAAGGTATATTATATTCTAGTTTAATAGAGGTTGGAATATTAGAGGGTTTAGATGTTGCTGGTAGTATACGTGCTGATATTATAAGAATTGACCCACTTAATGAGACTTCTCATGGTGCTCAATTACAAATGTATATGAGTGATGAAGATAATCTTTGGATAGTTAGTGTAGAAGGTAGTGTAACATCAGCACAAGATTTTCGTATGACTCCAACATCAACTGGAATATTCATAATAGAGAGTGATTTAGGTGTAACTGGAACTGGAACTTTTCTTGGTAATGTTGGCATTGGTACTACCGCACCAATATATCAGTTGGATGTTGTTAATGACCAAAATGATGATACACAATTAAGAGTAACTAATAGTAATTCATCAACTGCTGCTAGTACTATTATTATGGCAGAATCTGATAGTGGTACTATATCAATGGAGCATTATTCTTCTGGTTATACAACTAGTGGAGCACAAATCGCTGATGGTGGTTTATTATCTACTGGAACAGGTTCATCTGGTGGTTTGGGGATAAGATCAAGTAATACAAATGGAGATATAATGTTATATACTGGAGGAGATAATGAAAGAATGAGAATAGATTCAAATGGTTTAGTTGGTATTGGTACTACTAACCCACTTATTGATCTAGCAATTGGTGATAGTAATACTGGTTTTAACCAAGAAGGTGAAGATGAGTTAGCAACTTATACTGGTGGTATTGAAAG
>PIVQ01001689.1 GCA_003354055.1 Desulfobacteraceae bacterium
ACGTGTTTTTGCGTAATGCCTATGCTACGACTTACAGTGGAGAAAATGAGTAAGGTACCACCCAGCACTGTAAATGCTGTAAGTTTATGGTAAATGGGTGTTTTAACACAAAATTTGGTAGAGAGTATCTTTATGTGGTTGACAAGGTATAAAAAAAAGTTTGTAAAAAAATTCACAAAAAATGTCGAAAAATTTTTCAAAAACTTTTTCATAAAAATTTTGAAAAATTTTCAAAAACAATTCCATAAAAATGTCGAACATTTTTTCAAAAAACATTTTTCAAAAAAATTTTTGTTCGTTTAAAAATACTTTTTTCTCAAAAATATTTGTTGCAACAACTGCAGTTGGGTTTTAAATTCCAAAAAAAAATTTCTAAAAAAATTTCTAAAAAAAATTTTTCAAAAAAACTCTTCCAAAAATTTTCTAAAAAATTTTCTTCAAAAATTTGAATCTTCAAAATTTTTCAAAAAAATTCTTCCAAAAATTCTTCCAAAAATTTTCAAAATTATTTTTTCAACTAAAAAAAATGTTTTTTTAAAAAAGTTTTGGAGGAGACATTGTCTCGTGCATGTAGATGAATCTCGTCAAATTTTGTTTCAAAACCATCATTTTTCAAAAAGTTATCCCCAGTTTCTGGTGGTACCTTACTCATTTTCTCCACTGTACAGAGTATATCATAGCAAAGTACACCCCTGTCTAGGGTAGGTTCGACCCCTCGATTCGAGGGTGGG
>PIVQ01001690.1 GCA_003354055.1 Desulfobacteraceae bacterium
AAAGACGACTTACGTAAACAAGTATTTGATTACTGTAACGACTGCGTAACTACTGGTGAAGATGCCAGCGTAAGTGAGCTTTCTGCAACGCTTACAAAAGGCGATGACAGCCCGTTTGATAGTTTTTGCAAAGAGCAAAGCTATGACTTGGAAGAAACCTTCCCTGTAGATAAAAAAACCGTAACCAGTATGGTAAAGTTTTCAGGGCTTGGTGGAGGAGTAAGTGTAAGTTTTGAGCGTAAGCATTTAGGTGAACGTGTAACGTACAACGAAGCAACCGATACACTAGTGATTAAAGGCATTCCACCAAACTTAAAAGATCAGCTACAACGTTTTATGGAAAATGAAAGCGAATAATTTTTTGATTTAACAGAAAGTTGATTTAAGAACGCGATATTTATATCGCGTTTTTTATACGCAGTACTTCTTGTGGTTTATCATTTTATGCTGGTTGGTATTATTAGTGATTACGGGCGTTGCCCGTCACGCCAACAAGTTGCGCGTCTACAAGTGTGTGTTTATAAGTTGGGATTATGCAGGGTGTTAAATTGTGGCTGTAGGCGTAAAGCTTGCTTGCGCGAAAAGCATCGCTTTTATGTGTTTAATGTTTTGGTAAGTGAAACTTTTAGGTATTTAAACAAAAAAGCCCCGCTATTTATTAAATAGCGGGGCTTTTTAATGAGTACTAATTACTAATCAACACTCATTGTTTTAGTCATTGCAGCGCTTGC
>PIVQ01000139.1 GCA_003354055.1 Desulfobacteraceae bacterium
ATCTTAGGCATGTAAAGATTATTTATGGCGGCGGGCCTTTGCCCACCCACAGATAATTTCAAATTCCGAAAATTTCCACTTATGGGGAAAGTTCCTGCACTGAAGGGGTTTGGCGGATTGAATCCGGCACCCCTCAGTGGTCAGGAAAATACAAGCCCCGTCCGGCTGGTCGATAAGGGCCAGGGTTTGCCTGTCCCGGGTCAGCCGGGTATAGGCCTCGATAAATTCATGCACATCCATTCTCAAGTATTCCGCAATGGCATCCGGCTCATCCGGATGGAGCCTTACATATCCGGTTTCCCGGCAGCAGGCATGGCATTGGATACAATGGAAGTCTTTCAGATCGATTTCGTTTTTTTCTGTCATATTGTTTTTCAGGCCGCATTCGGCCGGGTGACTGCCCCAAAAGTATCCCGGGGCTGATTAACCGACTCTCCGGTGATCAGGGCCACCAGATCTTCAGGGCTGAGGCGTTTTCTGGACAGCCGGAATTCATTGTTTTCCACCACCACTTCTGCAGGCATGGGTCTTAAATTATAGGTACCGCCCATGGCATAGCAATAAGCGCCGGCATCCCGGATGGCCAGAAGATCATTCTCCCGGATTTCGGGCATGGTTCTGTCTTTTGCAAATAAATCACCGGTTTCACAGATATTGCCGCAGATGTCATAGTTTCCGGGCGTGCCGCCGGGGTTGGTGACATTATCAATCGCATGATAGGCCTCGTAGAACATGGGGCGGATCAGTTGTGGAAATCCGGAGTCTGTGCCGCAGATGGTTCTGTTGCGGTTTTGCTTGACGGTGTTGACCCGGACCAGAAGGGTTCCTGCCTGGGCCGTCAGGTATTTTCCCGGTTCAAACCAGAGCCCCAGTTCCCTGCCGTACTCTTTGCAGAAGTCGGAAAAAAGCTGAGTTACCTGGCTGCCGATCTCCCGGATATCAATGGGTGCCTCATCGAGCCCGTAAGGCACCTTGAATCCACCCCCGAAATCAAGGAACTTAAGATCAGGAAAATTAACTCGTGTGGCAATGGTCATGATCTGCTTCATGGCCCGGATAATGGAATCCGGTTTTTTCAGCCCGGATCCGGTATGCTCATGGAGTCCCACAACCTTCAGGCCTGCGGCTTGGGTAATGGCCTTTATCTTGTTCACATCTTCCAGTAGAATACCGAATTTTGTCAGGTCTCCGCCTGTTTTGATCTTGTCATGTTCTCCGTCCACCACATCTGGGTTGATACGCAGGCAGACCCTTGTATTGGGAAATGCCTTTGCATACCGTTCGAGCCTGGACAGGGAGCCGATGTTCATGAGCACGCCCGTGGCTGCAATCTCATGCATTTCCGCATCCGTGATATTATTGGCTGTATATATAATATCTTTGATATCAATCCCGCAGGCTTTGGCCATGACCAGATCCCCGGGGCTGACCGCATCGATTCCGGATCCAAGCGCGTTGAGGGTGGTCAGAATATCCCGGTTATAATTGGCTTTCATGGCATAATAGATTTTCAGTTTCGGCCATGGGAATGCGGATTTAAATGCCTTGTACTGGTCTTTTACCCGATCAAGATCATATACATACGTCGGGGTACTGAATGTATCGGCTATATTGGTCAGAAGGTCTGGTACCATAATTTGTTCTCCTTATCGTGTATAAAGAGAAATATTAACAGTATTTGTGGCGATGTCAAGAATAAAATTCATAGTCAAATCGGTTTCAGAGAATATTGTTCTTTTTGCATTACACAAACAGATTGATGTTCGGCGCGCGCAATGTCTGTGGGGGATCTTTTAACAACCGGTCCAGATTATCCCTCAATTGATCCATGGTGTCAGCCTTCATCAGCTGTTTTAAAATGGACAGGGAAAATTTGAAATTGGCGCAAAAATATGGGGCGAATTTTTTAAACATCTTGACTGCAAAAAAGTCTTCATAATGAAGGCTGAGCAAGTCCGCCATCCTCAGGGCTGTGGTATGATAAATATCCGGCCCCGGTTCAAAGCCTAACGTCCACTGGGCAAACATCCAGGGACGTGCCACAGCCATCCTTCCGATGGAAAGCCCCTGGCAGGCTGTCATATCAACCATCTTGATACCGTCCTCCGGAAGAAAGAGATTCCCGTTGCCAAAGACCGGTATAGATACCCCCTCTCTCACCTTGCCGATGATATCCCATTGAGGCGCCCGGCTTCTTCTGTCCGGTGCCACCCGGGGGTGGAAGGTCAGAGCATCAGCCCCGGCCTTCTCAAAGGCCTGGCCCATTCTGACTGCAAATTCAGGATTGTTCTCCCAACCGGTTCTGTATTTTACAAACACGGGGCAGGAGACTGCCCGGCGTACGGCAGAAACAATTTCAACGGCAAGCTCAGGTGTCCTCAGCAGGGCTGCGCCGCATCCCCTTTTGCAAATGGCAGCCACAGAACAGCCGAAATTCAGGTCCACCCCGAAAAAGCCCTCTGCCTCAATACGCTGGGCCGCCGCAGCCATACTGTCAGGATCTTCTCCAAATACCTGGCAGACCGTATGGGGCAACTCCTCAGGCCGCCAGGTAAATACCTGGGAAACAGCCGGATTCTCAGTGGGAACAGCCTTGGCAGAGCACATACCGGTAAACAAAAGCCCGAATCCCCCGAATTCTGTAACCAATTGCCTGAAGGCAATATGGCCCAGCCCGGCCATGGGGGCTAATACCATGCGGTTTTGAATTTCTTTTTGGCCTATGGCCAGGGGCTGACTCAGATAGTCTCTCAGTTCCTCGCGGGAATTCATGGTAACTCACTTTGCTTTGCGGGCAATCCTATACGTTTAAAAAGCAGCATATATAACCGAAATTTAAGGTAAATGTCAATTAGCATGTGTGGTTGTGACGGCTGATAAAAGTCGGCATGTCGATGATGCCGGGAACAGCACCATCATATGGCGCAGCATATTTCAAAAAAACTTCTTCTGGATGGCGGTTTCATGCTCAATCAAAAAATCTCTACTTCGGTAAAAATGTTGCATTTGGACAGGCTGCTTAATATCCTGAAGCCCATCCTTGGTAGCCCTCTCTTCAATTGCCAGTTTGGAGGACGGTGTCAGAGCCCTGTTGGCTGCCATGGCAAAAATTGCATCTCCAATCGGTGCATTGAATTCTCTGCCCTTCAATATCTTTGCAAGGCAACTTGCAATGCAGATACGCTTCCCTAACCCTTTTAGCAGTAACGCCCCACCGGCAGGCTGACTGGATACGAATTTGAGTCCAGTTTCCCGGGTTATAACTTGTATATGCTTGCCACTATATAAGCTTTAATCTTGCATAGGAGTTGTGAGTATATTGTGTTACTCTACACCATGACCTTAATCATCCTTCAATTATAGTGATTTAGCGGTAAAACTACCATAACCCAAGGGTGGTTCAGGTCTGATTCCTTTTTTTTAAAACCGAGGCGTGCAATGAAAAAAGTCTACTTTTGGGGACTAATCAGTATTGCCATTTTTTTTTATTGGTTACCTGTTTCTTTTGCTGAACATATAACAATCAGAATTCATTGCTGGAAAGGGTATTCTAAGCCATACACCGGTCAATTCCTGGAATTAGTTAAAAAAAAATATAAAAAAGACATTAGACTTGTAATAACCAATGTTTCAAATCCTGAAGAATTTTGGGATGTTTCCCGAAGAAGCAAAGCAGATCTTATTTCCCCTGCCCACAATATTCTTAAAAGCAGAAACGGAGTCTTTATTAATAAAGGGATAGTTCTTCCTGTAAATCTTAAAAATATACCAAACTACAAATTTCTTTTACCGATTCTTCAAAGAAACAAGTTTGTTACAGAAAATGGTAAAATATACGGAGTCCCTTATACAATGGGGTCATATGGCCTTGCATATAATTCTAAAAAAGTTAAAAAACCGGAAAGCTGGCAAGTCCTTTGGAATGAAAAAAATAAAAAAACCTACACAATTTCTCAGGATTATCCAGACTGTAATATTTATATAACAGCTTTAGTATTAGGAGCTGATTATAACGTACTCTATAATTATAATAAGCTTATGAAACAGATACCCCTTTTAGAATTTCAAAAAAAGCTTAACATGTTGTCTATAAACTCTTTTTCCATGTGGAAGGGCACAGCTGATTATAAAGAATTCCCAAGCCTTTCTTATGCCGCTACCTGGGGGTATGCAGTTGTCAAAGCAAATAAAAACGGTGGGGACTGGAAAATGGCCACTCCAATCGAAGGGTCTACAATGTGGATTGATCACTGGGTAATAACACAGTCGGTTAAAGATAATCTGCTAAAAAAAGTATTGTGTGAAGAATGGATCAATTATTGCCTCAGTCCGAATCTTCAAGTTGGTGCTATTAGAAACTGGGGAGTTTCGCCTGTTGTTTCCAATATTGAAAACCTGCTGACTGAAGATGAAATTCAAATTTTTAAAGTAGGGGATATTCAATATTGGAAAACCCTTTCTTTATGGGAAAATCAGGGTTTTGATACAGTTTATGGTTATAAAAATTTATGGGGTAGAGCTCTAAATATCCAAAAAAAAATCCAATACTGAATAAAAGTTAATGATTTTTATTAGTCCCTGGCAATCCGGGGCAGCACCATGGTTAGTAGCAGTTGGAGTCTTTTGGAAATCCCAGTCCCCATCTTTCTCCAATAGGTCGATGGGGATCAGACGAGACTTTATAATCAAATAATTTTTCTCCGAAATATGAAATTGCCATTTCTTTTCCCGGGGCGTATTCGATTATGCCGCATTCATTCAGATATCGCTTGGTCTCCACCATATCTCTATTGTTCAATTCGTGCAGATAAAAAAAATAATCACGTAACTTGCGATCTTTGGCATATGTGGAGTATTCATCATCTTCATCTTTAGTCAGACATCTACCAACACTTACAAAATAGTTATATCCTTTAATAACGGTCAGGACTCTTTGGCGGACTAAACTGCAGAAGCTTTTGGCAAAACTCCTTTTCAGCTCTTCTTTAGTATCTTTGCTCTCTTTGGATACCTTAAGTTTATTTTTCAGATTATTAAGCCAGGCCATCATATTTTCAATTGTATGATTGTAGTCCAGTGGATACTCTAATTTAAATTGATCCAATCCGTAGCCTTTAATGGACTTGGTTTTTCCAAAATACCCCGGGCGAATAAAACATCGTATGCCGTTGCGGTGATAAACATCATCAGGAAATGCACCGATAAACTCAGTAATCGCCATCTTTTTGGATCCTCCCCTGCTACCGGAAATATATTGAATTACGCCACTGTCTGAAATATCTTTAATAATAAAGGCATGGCCGGAGCCCGCAATCCAATCTCGATTAAGATATATGCAGCCCGGCCGCACGTATTCTCTTGAGAGCTTAACCGGATAGGTATCGTTGGGTAAGGTAACGGTGGTTCCCCTGCCAATGATTAGTTTTATAAATGCTTTCAGGCGCAAGACTTCAGGTCTTTTTTTGCCTGAAGGGTACTTGTCAAATCTGTTGGTTTGGTTGGTAATCAGCTTTGGCTTTTTATATCGATCAACAATCGCAAAAGGTAAGTTGTTTTCATAGGCAAAGATCAAATGGGCGGAATAGATTACATTTGAACAATCCAGCATTATCCAAGTATATTTACCATTCTTCCAGGTAATGAAAAAATCCTGATTGAAATCATTTTTAATCCAATTGGAAAACTTGAGTTCCATCTCAGGTGACCATTGAGCTGTATCATTCCAAACGCCTGCCCATACTGAAAATGGAAAAATTACAAAAGCTATAATCAAAAGCCATTTAGTTCGAGTAAACATATTTTGCTTATCCCCCACTCGGCATTGGCACCGGAAAATTATTAAAAAGAATGAGGATAAAGATATCGGCAATGGTTAATACAATAATCCCTGCCGTTATTTTTTTTCGCCGGCATCATATCTTCCGATTAAGGATTTTATTCCAAGCTGCCGGAAATATTTTATTCCAAGCTGCCGGAAATATAAGGATACCATAAATTTTCAGCACACCCAAGTGCGCTTCCCTACAAGGAAAAGCACCTCCAGTAAAAATATGAGGTGGCTTAAGTTAGGCTGTTATCCAAATATTGTTAAACGTGTTATAATGGTTGAGCTGTAGGTAACATACTATTATAACGAAATTATTCTACGTATTCCCTGTCTGAGACACCCTTTTCATCTTTGCACCACCCGCACACCATATATTACTTTAGGCCCCTAAAATCGGAGGTGAATATGAAAACCACAACATCCAAAATCCTGGCGATTTTGCTTTTCATAACTACCGTAACCGGCGGCATCTTCTATAAACAGTTTTATGATTCAAAAAACGAATTAAAGAAAAGCATGGACAAAACCGGGCAACTGGAAAACCAGGTACAGGTATCACAAAAAATATCGGAAAACACTGAGTTGCTGTTAAATGAAGCACAAAACGCTATTGTGCTTCAAAAAAAAGAGGCATTAAAATCAATTGCCCAACTGGAAGGTTCCATCAAGGAATTGGAAGGAAAAATATTTCTTCTTAAAGGAAAACTTGAAAATGAAAAAGAGCAGCATGAACTGCAAGTCACTAAGCTGACATCCATAATTTCCAGCCTTGAAACCGGGCTTGACCAAATAAAAAAACATCATTCCAATGATCTGGAAAAGATCATCCAATTGGAAAAGCAGCTCAAATCAGGCACAGATCAGGTGGAAATGCTTAACCAAGAGGTAATCGATTTTAAAAAAGAATTGTCATCCAAAGAAGTGAAACTCAAAAACGCCAATAAGATGATCCAGATAAAACAGGAAGAAATTGCAAGGCGTGTGGACATCGCCAACACACTTGAGCAGGCAGGGGAAAAAAGCGAAGAATTGCTCGAAGCACGGCAAGGCATTATCTCTAATCTCCAGGATGAACTCTCTTCCCTGAAAGAAGACGTTTTTATTCTTAGTGGAAAACTTGAGGCTCAAATTGAGGCGTCTGACAATAAAAATGCATTACTTGAAAATATCAACAGCCAGAATAGAGAAAAAATTCAGTCATTTGAAAAGGCGATTGATCTAAAATCCGAGCAGCTTGCACAAATGGCAAAGGAGTTAAAGACCATCCAGTTTTTAAGAAAGGATGAAACTCAAAAAAACAGGGATCAGATTTCATTTTTGGAAAAAAAGATGGGACAAAAGATATCCATAACCGAAAAGGAAATTACCGCACTTAAGTTACAGGTATCTGAAGGCATGACCATTAAAAAAAGGGCCACCCAACTGGAAAAGGAAAAAGCCGAGGCCCTTATCCGAGCCCAAACCTTGAAAAAAACCTATAACAACCTTATGGAAAACCTCAAGCATGAACTGGCATCAAAAGACGCCACAATTAAAGAATTTGAAAAAAAACTTACCCTCACCTTTGTTGACCGGATCTTGTTTGATTTTGGAAGGGCCTCCCTGAATCCAGAGGGAAAACTAACCCTTCAAAGGACGGGGCAGGCACTGAAGGATAGTCCCGGCAGTAAGCTGCAGATTATCGGGCATACAGACGATGTTCCCATTGCCGAAGGATTTCGCTATAAGTTCCCCTCCAACTGGGAATTGTCCGCATCAAGGGCATCCTCAGTTGCACGGTTTTTACATAAATACAGCAGTATAGAGCCTGAAAAAATGGAGGTTGTTGGAAGATCTTTCTACCACCCCATGTCGGATAACACCACACAGGGAGGCCGGGCTAAAAACAGGCGGGTCGAGATTGTCATCATCCCGGAGTAATAGTCTACCGGGCGATTGTAGGCTTTAAGCTGAATTAACACGCCAGAATTCCGTTGAAAATGGAATCCCTTTAAAGTCCTCAATATATTTACCGGATATCTTGTTCATGCACCCACTGTTTTTGGGCTTTGACATTTCTTTCAGATCCAAAAGAACTTTTTGATAAAATTTCTCGCTGAAAATGATGGAATTCTCTTTTGCTTTGGTTAAAAGCCGGGCAGTGATATCGATATCT
Source organism: Desulfobacteraceae bacterium (assembly GCA_003354055.1). Next base: position 7,983 of record PIVQ01000139.1, read on the forward strand.
TTGCCATAATAATCATCATATCCTTGAAAGAATGTAATATTGTATGCATCCTCGCAATAGTGAATGGAGACTTTACATTTCATATACATTTCGTCAACATGGAGCAATTTCAACATATCAACTGTCGCATAAATTTCTTCGATAAGTGTGTAATAATTGTATATTAAATCTTCTTTTGAAAACAGAAAAGCATCAGGGATGAAAATCATAATGGCATCACCGATAAATTTGATCGTGTTCTTCTTGATTTTCTGCTGAAGTTCCAACAGGGCAAACGTATTCTTCAAGAGAATCATCCAGTCTTTAAGTCCCTTATTATACTTTATATCTGTGGAGTTTATGATGTCGATAAACAAACATGTGCCGCAACAAGGCTGAAGAGAATCTATGATTTCTTCGATTGCGTCCGTATTTTTAGAATGAAAATCTATAAATACTGTCATTTTTGCCCCTTTTTAAAAAAACGAACCGGTAGGATACCTGTCTGAAACATAGTGTATATTATGGTGTGATAAAAGCAATCGCTTGTTTAGAATATTTAATTCCAACGCGTAAAATGCACCGGAGAAAATAAAGATGCCGCATGGATGATCCATGCGGCATCTTTGGTATTTAATGCTATCATATGGCTTGAATGTCCGGAGTCGGATAAGCGTCGAGTTTACCGGGTGGTTTTCCCTTTCCTATACTCGTAGGTTCAAAGGGGCTTTACGCTTTGGCGGTCCAGCAAACGGTTTTGCTGTTATTAAAAAAAAGTACCGCCCCTTTACCTTCCGGATTTTTTGCGATCAGGATTATTCTTTTGCAGCGGCAAGGCTCATGTCAGCCCTGTCAGAGGCAGCGGTAAACAGAACATCGGTTGAACTGTTCAATGCAGTCTCGGCCGAATCCTGGATCACACCGATGATAAATCCTGCCGCGACAACCTCCATTGAGATGTCATTGGGCACTCCGAAAAGGCTGCAGGCAAGTGGAATCAAAAGCAGGGAGCCGCCGGCAACGCCGGATGCACCGCAGGCAGAAACCGAGGCCACCAGGCTGAGGAGAAGTGCAGTTGCAATATCCACCTTGATACCCAGTGTATGTACGGCAGCCAGGGTCAAAATGGTGATGGTGATGGCAGCCCCTCCCATATTGACGGTTGCGCCAAGGGGAATGGATACCGAGTAGGTGTCCTCATTGAGTTTTAGACGCTTGCAAAGATCCATGTTGACCGGAATATTAGCAGCGGAACTCCTGGTGAAAAATGCGGTTACTCCGCTTTCCCGAAGGCAGGTGAAGGCAAGGGGATAAGGGTTTTTCCGGGTTTTCAGGAACACGATAAATGGGTTGACAACAAGCGCTATGATCAGCATGGAACCCAGAAGCACCTGGAGTAGATGGGTGTAACCTGCAAGTGCTGAAAAACCTGTTGTTGCGATGGTTTTTGCAACCAGTCCGAAAATTCCCAAGGGTGCAAAGCGAATCACCAGTCTAACGACGCTCGAAACACCCTGGGAGATATCGTGCAGGATGGTCTTCATACCGTCCGATGCATGCTGAAAGCTGAATCCCAACACGATTGCCCAGGCAAGAATTCCGAGGAAGTTACCAGTGGCAAGCGCATTAACCGGGTTATCCACCATCTTGAACAGCAGCGTATGGAGAACCTGACCGATACCATCGGGTGGGGTCGCCGAGACGTTGGTTGCCACAAGCGTAAGCGTGGTTGGAAAAAGAAAGCTCATGGTAACGGCAACCAAGGCTGCCATGAATGTGCCCACTAAATATAAAAGAATAATCGAGCGCATGTTCGTGTTTGCGCCTTTTTTCTGATTTGCGATGGATGCAGTTACGATGACAAACACAAGTGTCGGAGCAACGGCCTTAAGCCCCCCGACAAATAAACCGCCCAGCAGACCGGCAGATTTTGCAGCCGCGGGTGCGACCATAGCGAGAATAACACCTGCTATGATGCCCATCATAATCTGGGTAACTAAACTACCTGATGCAATTCTTTTAAAAATTCTGGCTATTTGATTCATGCCCATTCCCTTTAATTGGTTTTTTATTAAACCGCCACGGGGGGGCTTATAATCTCTCCGCGTCGTTTTTGTCAATAAAATTATAGTATTTTTTGCATTACCAATAGTTTAATTGCTTTATTTTATGGAATGCGTAGTTTTGATAAAAATATTGATCATGACAAAATCCCGTTACCAATTGCCTGAAGGCAATCTGAACCAGCCCGGGCATGGGGCAATACCATCCGGTATCCCTGAAGCTAAAGCAAACTAGGGGAGAGAAAAACGGTTTAAAGAACCCGTTTGAATTCCCCTGCAATTTTGGGGGCTTGCATTCTTAGTTTGATTGGTATTAAATACACTCGTAGATACAAATCATAGAGGAATAATTATGCGTTGTCACTTTTCAGATTTGAATTCTGGCCGCTATCTACTGTTATTCACCTTTCTTCTCAGGTGGTTATTCCTCTGTCTATTATGTTTTTCAGTCTATATTTCTCCGGTCCACGCCGCCACTATTTATTGGAAAGGGCAAGTCGGTAAGGATCAGATATGGAGCGATTCCGATAACTGGGACCTTGGCCGGGCTGTTCAAAGCGGTGACGTTGTTTACTATGACAACAGCCGCGATGGTGGCTATAATCAAAGTCAGGACAATGACATCAGCGGACTGACAAATCTAAGCTTTGTGATTGAAGATATTTCCGATGACTATTCCGGGATCAGAACGGGCAATGCGATCGGCCTGGCTTCAGGGAATGCGATTAACATGGTTGATGCGGAAGAGTCATTTCTATTCGAAGTCCCAATAACGCTTTCAGGCGCTACAACTGTTTTGGGGAGTCCCGCTATGTGGGCTTGCTCTTTTACAAAGCAGGTGGATAATCAGGGATACGACCTGACGCTTTCCAATGGGAATCCCACAGTAATGACGAATGGCGAATTGAGCGGGACAGGGGGGCTTATCATTGAAAACGGTGCGGAATTCTGGATAAAGGATACCAATCAGACGTATACCGGTAATACCACAGTTAACACTGGTGCCATAACGCTTATGAGTGGCGGCGGTCTGCCGGATAAATCTGCCCTTATCCTTTCCGTAAACGGTATGTTTGGGCTTATAGACGAACTTAATGAAAGTCATGATGATACCATCGGATCTCTTTCCGGGGCGGGGTATGTAGAATTGGGGGATTCTGTTCTTACAACCGGGGGCGACAACACTGACACAACGTTTTCCGGGGTCATCGATGACACCACTTACACAGGCTCTTTAATAAAAACCGGCAGCGGAAAGATGATCCTGTCCGGCATCAATACATATTCCGGCAACACCACTATCGAGCAAGGCATCCTGAGTATCGGGGCGGATAACAATCTGGGGGATGCATCTGCTAACCTTGTTTTTGACGGCGGTACCCTCCAGACTACAAGTAGTTTTACATCCGGAAGAACCGTTACCCTGAATGCCGGGGATGGTACATTCGACACCAACGGCAATGACAATATCCTGTCAGGTAACATCAGTGGCGCAGGTTCCCTGATCAAAATCGGCAGCGGCACACTTACCCTGTCCGGCATTAATACATATAGCGGCGGGGCGACCACGGTTTCCGGCGGAACCTTAAAATTGGGGGCCGGTAGCAGCCTTCCGGATGATACAGCCCTGAACCTTGCAGCATCCGGTATTTTTGATCTTGACAACAACAATGACACCGTAGGATCTCTGGCAGGGGAAGGTAACGTAACACTGGGAAGCGCTGTATTTACAACCGGCGGCAATAATACCGACACAATTTTTTCAGGGGTAATCAGCGGCACAGGGTCTCTGGACAAAAGAGGCACCGGAACGTTGACATTATCCGGTGCCAACACGTTTTCAGGTGATATCACAATTACAACGGGTGCGCTTTCCGTAACAGGCAGCCTTAACGGTGATACCGTAATAAGTTCCGGTGCAAGCCTGTCCGGTACCGGTGGAATGAAAAAAATTACCAACAGCGGGAGGATCGCCCCCGGAAATTCCATTGGCACTTTGACAGTCAACGGCGATTATATTCATAATAGCGGTGCAACCTACGAAGCTGAGGTTGATGATCAGGGAAACTCAGACTTGATTGATGTCTCAGGGGCTGCGGTGTTGAACGGCGGCTCTGTAGAAGTGCAGATTCCGGATGGTATTTATGCAGATAGTATTGACTATACTATTTTACAGGCAACAGGTGGTGTAAACGGAACATTTGACACCGTCACCTCGGATAACTCTCAATGGTTTGAAACTCAATTAAGCTATAATGCCAACGATGTTGCCCTGAATATCATAAGGGTTCCTTTTGCTTCCGTGGCTGAAACACCTATCGAAAGTGCAGTAGGGACCGCCTTGGATAACGCTTATGCGGATGCTTCGGGCGATATGAGAGATGTACTGAATTCCCTCCAGAATTTAAATGCTTCCGAAGCCTGTCAGGCATACAACCGTATAGGGGGGGCCAGCCATCAGGCTTATAGCGCCGCCAGTTTTACCAGCACGAACCTGTATATTGATACGATTTTCTGGCGTGCAGGGAGCACCCATGCCGGATCAAGCAGTTTTGG
>PIVQ01001691.1 GCA_003354055.1 Desulfobacteraceae bacterium
AACAAATTGCCCTATCAGATAAAATCTGAGAAGGATGATGATATGCTCATCCTCAACTGTTTGTTTTCAGAGCCCATTGATAAAGAAAAGGCATCGGAGTTGCCACATACGTCAATGGGATAGGAGCGAGAAGAGCAAGGAAAGCGAGAAGAGCGAGAAAAGGTAAACTTTTCTCGCTCTTCTTATTTTTGAGGCTGTTATTTTCTGACCAGAAGGGCTACGGACTCTATATGGTAGGTGTGGGGGAACATATCGACCGGAGTGACTTCCAGGACTGCATACCTTGTTGCAAGCATCTCAAGGTCTCTTGCCAGGGTAGCCGGGTTACAGGAGACATAAACAATTTTTTCAGGGGAATGGGCAAGAACCTGGCCCACCACATCCTTGTGCATCCCAACTCTGGGGGGATCAATGATCACCACATCCGGTTTTTCCGGTACCTGTCGAAGCACGTCTTTGATGTCGCCCTCAAAGAACTCGCAGTTTTCAATATTGTTGAGGCGGACATTTTCCCTGGCATCCACCACAGCAGAGTGGACGATTTCAATGCCGTAGACCTTTCTGGCACTTTCTGACAGCCAGATGGGGATAGTACCGGTCCCTGAATACAAATCCAGAACGGTTTCCGAACCGGTGAGGCCGGCATACTCCCTGACCTTGGTGTATAATTTTTCACAGGCACGGGTATTGGTCTGGAAAAAGGAGTTGGCAGACACCTTGAACTGGAAAT
>PIVQ01000843.1 GCA_003354055.1 Desulfobacteraceae bacterium
GTGGATGCCGGTATCGAAAGTGTTCCCCTGGTCTCATATATGATGAGGGAGATGATCATCCCAAGTATTGAAATGCGGCGTCTCAGGGACGATAGAATTCTTTCTAAAATGAACCTGCCAATGTCCTTTGGTATACGGGATGACTGGCCGATTCTAAAAAAAATTATAGAAAAAGGGATGGATGTTGTCACAGATGAGGAAATGAGTCATCTAAAGAGAAAATGGCTTGGCTCTCTGAAAATAAAAGCGAGTGACATTTTCCTAACCCTTGAAGAACAGGTCTTTATTAAAGACAACAAGATCATCCGTGTATCCAATGAAATGGATTGGCCGCCCTTTGATTTTGTCATAGGAGAACAACCCCGGGGCTACGCCGTTGATCTTTTAAAGATTATTGCGGAACGGGTGGGTTTGCATTTTGATTTTATCAATGGGTTTACCTGGAGTGATTTGGAAGAAAAATTTAAAACCGGGGAAATAGACGTATTACAGCCGGTTTTTCACATGGACTACCGGAAGCAGTTCGGCCTGTACACCGCTCCTTTTTTTACGGGTGAAAATGTTTTTGTCGTCCCTAAAGATGCCCGGGGGATCGAAAATATTGAACAACTTTTCGGTAAGATCTTGGCTACACCAAGAGGCTTTACCCTTGAAACCTATATACGCAAACAGTTTCCCAAAGTAAATCAACTGGTGGTTGAAAATACAGTCGAGGCATTCCAAGCGGTTGAAAAGGGCAGGGCGGATGCAGCAGTGGACATGGATGCCGTTGCAGCATATATTATCAAGCGTCATCCATTCAACGGCCTCAAACTTTCCGGAAAATTTACCACGTTTAATGAAGAAACAAAGTCTCTCCACTTCCTTGTCCGAAAAGACTGGCAACCCCTTCAAAAAATATTGAATAAGGGACTTGAAAATATAACACCGGGTGAACTGCAGGCGCTTGACGAGAAGTGGTTTGGGAAAGAAGATCAGAAAAAAGTAGAAAAAAGAATCCAGCTTACTGAAGAAGAGCAAAATTACCTGCAAAAAAGAGGGTCGATATTGATGTGTGTTGATCCCAGCTGGATGCCCTATGAATATATAGACGAAGGCCAAAAGCATGCCGGTATGGCAGCAGACTATATGGATCTTGTCTCACAGCGTATTGGGGCCCCCATTGTTCTTATCCCCACCCTGACCTGGACCGAGTCCCTTGAAATGGCAAAAAAGGAGAAATGTGATATTTTACCTCTTGCCGCCAAAACACCGGGCCGTTTAAAATACTTAAATTACACGTTGCCCTATGTTCGGCACCCCCTGGTCATTGCCACTAAATCAAACGAGATGTTTATAGAATCCCTGGCCAGGCTGAAAAATAAAAAAATAGGCATTGTCAGGGATTATGCCTTTATTGATGTGATTAAATCCCAATATCCCCTTCTGGAAATTATTGAGGTGGAAGATATTCATGATGGATTAAAACAAGTGGAACAAGAAGCGCTTTTCGGCTTTATTGATACATTGGCGACCATCAGCTATGTTCTAAGAAAACAGCATCTGTTGAATCTTAAAATATCCGGAAAGCTTCCGGAATCATTAAAACTTAGCATTGCAGTTAAAAAAAATGATCCCCTCCTTCTGGGCATAATGGACAAAGCCATCGGCTCCGTGACCTCTGAGGAGCATGTGATCATTGCAAACAAATGGGTCGGGGTTGATGTCGCGTCCGGCCTTTCTGTCGCCCGTGTCAGGTTGTGGTTTTTTAGGATCGGTATTGCCGGGGTCCTTATTTTCGGATTTTTCATGCTTTGGAACTGGCGCATGCGACTTGAAATAGCCAAACGGAGAGAAACCGAAAAAGAACTCCTGGAAAATCAACGGGTCAAAAACACCTTGTTTAAAATTTCATCGGTCATTACCGAAGCCAAAGACCTATTCCAGGCTTTTGAATTAATTCATCAAGCCCTTGATGAACTGCTGGATACTCAGAATTTCTATATTGCACTCTGGGATAAAAAAAACAAAAAGATTGATGTGGCCTATAATATGGATACGGCTGATGACTCAGAAAAAGGTTGGACTGAAAATGTGGATCTTTCATCCCCGATCGGTTTGACCCAGGCCGTTATCGTAAAAGAAGAGCCTATTTTTCTTAAAGAAGGAATGGCTCAACTTGCAGACGCCTACGGGATCAGCCCCAAAGTCTGGCTGGGTGTCCCTCTGAAAGTTGAAGGCCGGATCATCGGCGCAATGGTGATCCAGGATTACAACGACCCGGACCATTATACCCAAACCGATGTCATGCTCATGACATCGGTTTCAGACCAGGTTGCTGTGGCCATTGACCGAAAGCAAAAGACACAAGCCCTTTTTGAAAGCGAAAAGATCTCCAATACACTACTTGAAATATCCAATGCAGTGGCCTTATCCACAGATCTTTACGGGCTTTCCAAAAACATCCATGAGATCTTAAAAGCGCGGATTGATGCCAGAAATTTTTTTATTGCCCTTTGGGATGAGATCAATGACCAATTGCTGATGTTTTATCACCGAGATGAAATGGAAAATTTGGAAGGGGAAATTATTCGCAATGTGAGTCATCCGGACACAAGGTCCTTTTCCGCAATGATCATAAGGGACCCTTTCCCTCTGCTTATCAAAGACGACTTTCCCGGCAAGACCAGAGGACCGAGATCTGCCGTATGGCTCGGTGTCCCGCTGAAAACGGAAGACCGGCTCATCGGTATTATGGCGATTCAGGATTATCATGATTCAGACCACTATACTGAAAAGGACGTTAAGCTGATGTCTGCCGTGTCCGAACAGGTGGCCTTGGCCATTGACCGGAAAAGCCAGGCCAATGCCCTTTTTGAAAGTGAACGCCAGCACCGGACCATCTTTAACAATGCCCCCATTGGCATTATAGACTTAAGCAACCAGGGTATTATCATCGGATGCAACGAGGAATTTCTCAGAATCATGGGGTCTTCAATGGAAAAGCTCATCGGGTTCAACAGCCTTGAAAATGC
>PIVQ01000140.1 GCA_003354055.1 Desulfobacteraceae bacterium
AAAAATGGCTTCTTGGAAAGCAATATCGACTTGAACTGTCATTCTTCGGTATTATCCCACTTGGTGAACATTTCATAAAAGTAGTTAAAATCAATCATAAGAAAAAAGTGATTGTTTCCAATGAGCATAGCAAGCTGGTAAAGGTGTGGAATCACATCATTACGATCGTGCCGATTGATAAACAACAAATTTTGTATACAGATGAAATTGAAATCCGAGCGGGACTGCTGACCGGATCAATTTGGCTATTTGCTCATATGTTTTACAGGCATCGGCAAAGAAAATGGAAGAAGTTACTCTACAGATAACCTCCAAAAAGTTTCCTAACCTGGTAGTATCGCATTCCAATAAGCACATTCATTTCAAATTCAGGCAAGCTTAACAGGCAGCATGATACTGGCCAACCACGAGGGTTCAGGCATTGGGCGGGAAGGATGCGTGCGGCGTGCGGGCTGTTGGCGTCATGGACAGACAGACGGCAGCCCGCCCGCTTCCCTGCCGGTCACGACGACCGGCAAGGATTTAGCTAAGCGTGCTTGCCGCCCAATGCCTACTCGCAATTAGCATCCATAGTATCCTCACTCAGGTCAGGTCAAATCAGATTATTGTTCGCCATAAGCCGATGCCGACGACTTTCAATTGTCCGGAAAACCTGTTAGAAACCAGACATGAACCTGACCAAGCAAAAAGGAGTTGGCCATGACATCATTTAGGCAGCGTGTTGTTGAATGTGCTGATTTTTTAAAGACACAAATCTCAGACCAACCTGACATCGGATTTCTCACCGGAACAGGGCTGTCGGAAACCCTCACCGACCTTGAGGAAATCCAGCGGTTTGATTACCGGGATCTGCCAAATTTTCCTAAGGCGACGGTGGCCAGTCACAAAGGCTGTCTGGTTTTCGGCAGAATCGGGGACAAAAAAATGCTGGTTTTTCAGGGGCGGTTTCATCTTTACGAAGGTTATAGCCCTGCGGAGGTCACCTTTCCGGTCCGTCTGCTTCAGGAGTTGAAGGTGCCTGTCCTCATTCTTTCCAATGCAGCCGGCGGCATCAATCTGAATTTTTCTTCCGGCGATATCATGGTCATTAAAGATCATATCAACCTGACAGGGAATAATCCGTTGATCGGACCGGAGGAAGAGGCCTGGGGCATACGGTTTCCTGATATGACCCGGGTATACGATCCGCAATTGAATACACTTGCCGCAGCATCGGCACAAGCCGAAGGCATTGACGTAAGGCAGGGGGTTTATGCAGGCCTGCAGGGGCCAAGCCTGGAAACCCCGGCAGAGACAAGATATTTAAAGGTTATCGGAGGGGACGCCGTGGGGTTTTCAACCATTATGGAAGCCATTGCCGGGGTTCAGGCCGGGATGAGAATCCTGGGGTTGTCATTGATTACCAATATCAACGATCCGGATGCACCTGAACCGACCACTCTGGAGGCAGTTGTGGAAACCGCCACCATGGCATCGGCAAAGATGAACCGCCTGTTATCCTGTTTTATTCGTCAGATTGAGGTATAGAGGAGCCCTTTTGGCCGTCCTGTTTTTGTGGTGAATTCAATGTTCGGTTTGGCATTCAGGAAGTCACCTGCTCACTGACCGACTGATCCAGCGTCTTCCGGATCAGACTGGACAATTGCGTGATTTCCACAGGCTTGCTCATGAAACCTACGATACATTGGGCGGCTTCCTGTTTGGTGTCAATGTGATCTCCCAGGCCCGTGCAGAGCAATATGGGCTGGTCAGGATCAACGGCACAGATTTCACGGGCCAGTTCAAACCCGTCCATATCCGGCATGGTATAGTCGGTAATGACCAGGTCAAACTCCTGAGGACCGGCAGCATAAGCTTCCAGTGCATCTGTACTGCAGGTAAAGCAGGCCACGGTATATCCCAGTCGTTCCAGAATCCGGGTAAGCATAAAGGCCACCTTTGAGTCGTCATCCACCAGAAGAATGGATTCGGTTCCTTCGACAATCACCAATTCATCTTCCTGCCCCTCATATGCTTGTCCGTGTTTTCTACATACCGGGAAATAGACGTTAAAACAGGTGCCCTCTCCCTTTGTACTGAAGACCCGGATATCCCCCCCGTGGCCCTTTACGATCCCGTGTACCACAGACAGCCCAATGCCAGATCCTTTACCGTCTTCCTTTGTAGTAAAATAAGGTTCAAAAATCTTGGGCAGAACGGTCTCGTCAATCCCGTCTCCGGTGTCGGAGATGGACAGACGAACATATGCCCCGGGCGCTATGCCTTCAGTATCCAGATCTCCCGGATAAATGTGCTGCCTTGCCATGGAGATCTCAAGGGAACCGCCTGTTTCCATGGCGTGGAAACTATTGGTTACCAGATTCATGACTACCTGGTGAAGCTGAATAGGGTCGGCCATGATATAGCCGCAGTCCCGGTTGATCACGGTATTGATTTTAATGGTGGCCGGCAAAAAAGAACGGACCAGGACCATGGATTCTTCAACTGCATCCCCGGCCTTGATCAGCATGAACTGATGCTCTTTCTGGCGGCTGAAGGTGAGAATCTGGTTGACCAGATCCTTGGCATGTCTGGTACAGTCCAGAATTACCTGGATGCGTTCCCTTTCCTGTTCATCCCGGTCTTCGTCCATGAGCAGCATCTGGGCATAGCCGGATACAGGGGAGAGTACATTGTTGAAATCATGGGCAATGCCCCGGGCCAGGGTGCCGATGGCCTCCATTTTCTGGGCATGGAATAGTTGTTTTTCCAGGGTTTTCCGCTTTGAAATATCCAGAGCCATGGCCCGCATTTCCCGTATCCTGCCGTCCTTGCCCCTTATAGCATCAATGGACAGACTGACCCAGAGGGTGTCCCCGGCTTTCCGGGTCATGCGCAACTCCTGATCTTTGACCGGTCCCCCGTTTATCAGGGTATCCCAGATGCCTTTGATTTTTTCCCCCGTCTCTTTATGCTCCCCGAATAAGTGATAGGCGGTTTTTCCTGTCAATTCTTTTCTGGAGAACCCGGATAAGTGCTCTGCCTGACGGTTGCATTGCAACACCACCCCTTCTGCATCCATGGAAAAATATGCATTGGGGGCATTCTCATAAAGATCCCGAAATTTTCTTTCATTGTCTGCCAGATCTGCATAGGCTTTTCGCAGATGCTCTTCCTTGCGCCAGAGCAAATCTGCACCTTTCCGTCCCTTAAGCTTTCCCAGGTAGGCCAGAGAAGAGGTTTCCACAAGACGGATCAGCATATCCAGGCGCTGCCGCAAATCGTCTTCACGGACAAAGATATCCTCTTGCAGTTCAAGTAAGGCCTCGTCAGCGGTATTAATGACCATGATCCCGTAATCCGGGAGAATAATGTAAATGGAATTACTGGATTTAAAATGCTTGACGATGCGGGTATCTACCTTGATGTGGGTTTTGGGTTTGGATATCCGCGTTCCGTTATAGATGAAAAAAGGTATATGATGATATCCGCCCAGGTCTTCTCCATCCCGTAGGAACCGGTCCGTCCCCGGGCAAATGACCACATTAATCCCTTTTTTGTAATAATCTGCACAATTTCGAAGCACATAGGCAATAATGCCGTGATTTTCCTGCTCCTGGCCGTCTGCCTCTGTTTTATAAAAAAATACGGGACTCAGTTTTCTTGCGGTCACAATATAGGTACCGACGAATCTGAGTATCAGGCCGGCCAGGCCGCGGCCGTCAAACCGGTCCATGACCCCCCTGTCCCAGGTGGAAGAGGGCAAAAACCGCATTTGACTTTCATTTGTACCGTATAAAAGTCCGGAATGCTTAGCCCCCAGAAGATCCAGGGATATGGCCAATATCCGTTTTAAAGGATTTTTCCCCTTAAAAAAATCACTTTCAATACTTCGGTAATTTAAAGATTTCATGAACCTGGCCTTTTTTTATGACAATAGACAGAGCCCAAACGATAATTATTAGCCATAAAATCACAGTCCCGGGGCGGGGTCAAGCTTAAAACCCCCTTATAAAAAGACAAGCTATCCTCAAATACCATCTTGAAAAATAACAGCGTATGCTTTATCAATACAGTACAGGTAAAAAAAATCATAAGACAGGCTTTGGAATACTCGCTGGGAAACCCGCCATTATAAAAGAAGAGGACAATCAATGAGAATAGTCACCAGACCGGACTTCGACGGTATTGTCTGTGCCGTTCTCCTGCTTGAGGCAGAAGACGACACCATGGATATTTTCTGGGTAGAACCCAATCAAATCCAATCCGGAACAATAGATATACAACCGGGAGATATTATTGCCAACCTGCCACCCCATTCCAATGCCCATCTCTGGTTTGATCATCATGTCTCCAACACACCTGCCAATCCTCTGCCGGGCGCTTTTTATATTGCCGATTCAGCTGCAGGCGTGATCTATGACTACTATAAATCCCGAAAAAAACTGGACAATCGGTTTGACGAATTGATCCTGCACACGGATATGATTGATGCTGCAGAACTGAACAAGGAACAGGTTCTGCGCCCGGAAGATTATCCCTATATCATCCTGTCCATGACCATTCAAAATAATGATTTTCAAGATATTGCCTATTGGAACCGACTGGTGGACATGCTTGGGCATTTGCCCGTTGAGAAGATTCTGGAAGACCCGGAGGTGGATAAACGATGTCGGGAAGTGGTCCGCGAAAACCAAGAATTCGGCCAATACCTGATTGATCACACCACCGTCTCAGACAGGATATCCGTTACGGATTTCAGATCCCTGGAACGCGTTCCTTCGGGCAACCGGTTTCTTACCTATTCCCTGTTTCCGGATACCATGGCCAGTGTGAAGATTCGCTATGCCTCACCTGAAAAAAAGCAGGTATTACTCAGTGTTGGGCGAAGCATTTTCAGTATCCACTCTAAAGTCAACATCGGACAGCTTTTATCCGAATATGGAGGCGGCGGTCATGCCGGTGCCGGCGGATGCACCCTGGCTGCAGAAGGCGCTCAGAAAAAAATAGATGAGATCTTAAAAATTCTCATGAAAAATGACGTTAGCTAAATACCTGTCCTGAATCGTCTGGAACAAATCGGACTTCATCACAGTATCCAGATGAATCCGAAACGCTTTAACAATATGATCGGGTGTGGCTTTGCTGAAGGCGAAATACCCTCTGGTGCTGGCCACCTTGAACACGGCTTTATAATCGCCTGAATCAAGCCCGTAGGTTTCCAACAGCCACCTGGCACTGATTTGATCAACACCCCACAGATCAATAGCCTTATTGTTCAACTTCATTAAAATTTCCCTGACAGGATGTTCGCCAAAAGAATAGACCAGTTGATCTTTAGGTATCCCGTTGTTGAGCAGCAAAAGCTCAGCAACATCATCTTTGACAACCCCTATCCTGAATCCTGCAAGATCGTCAATACCCTCAATGGACAGTTTCTTCTCCTTCAAGGAGATCAGCACATTATTGGCCTGATTTACAGGACCGGCCCATTTAAACAAGGATTCCCGCTCTATTGTCCGGGTCGTGACAAACAGGCAGGTATTGGGCATATTCTGAACAGCACGATATCCCCTGGCCCATGGCATCAGTTTAATATCCTCACGACCCTGTGCCGCACCCATCCGTTCCAGAACCGCCACCAGAACATCCACCCATATACCCTTAAGCGCTCCGTTCTCTTCAAAGTTATTCGGGGGATAGTTTTCCGTTATGAATTCAATATCATCAATTCCGGTCACATCTGCTGCAAACAGGGGCAGAGAGCCCCACATCAGCAAACAAATTGCCGGAACTATGAAAAACCGTTGTAACTTTAACCGGAACATCTCCATAACGCCCCCTGCATAAGTTTTCCGCCATTCATAAGCCTTGCAGAAGTCCGGCCCATGATTGCCTAAGGATCGGCTCCAAAATCACTTGATCTTTTGTTTTCAAAACACCCAGTTGGGGTCTTTTGTAAAAATACCCGTTTAGGGGATTTTGGAAACAAGTTTCTGCCCTTCAGGGTATTTAGATGTACTTAGCGCGCTAACGCGCGGGCTTTTTAATCTCGTGCATATTTCATGGTGTCTTGATTACAACCAGGACACCCCAAGGTTGGCATAAAACCCTCATAATATCTGCCTTCAAATTTAGCCATCCCTATTTCAACATCAATAATTGCTTCATTGACATCCATCTCACAACGACAATGAGAACAACGATAGCTGTACTCCTCCGGAGGGGGACCGAACGGTATGTCTACCCCCTCTATCAACTCTTTCTTGCTCATTTTTAACTTCCTCTAAAGTCGAAAAGATATCGTACAAAACGCCATACTTGGGATGCCATATCGACATCAATTCCATTTCAGATTCACAATACTGACATCTCATGGGGTCTATCCCAGTCATCTCCTGATATCTTTCTCGATATTTTTTCCGCCTGACTATTTGATAAGCACCTTTGACTATTCGGCCTATTCGCTTTATCCCTTTCTGAATCACTTCAGACCATTTTTTATATGTTCTGGTCGCCTCCAAACCGTAATATCGTACTCTCTGAAAACCTTTCGGCATAATGTGCTGAACCATCCGGCCAATAAATGTATACACATGTACTGTCTCAAATTTTTCCGACTTGCTTCGATGGTCTTTATACCAGTATCCCACAGCCTGCCCATCGTAAGTTACTATCCGCCTGACTGCTATCGGAGGAGAAGCCACATACTTTGCCAGATACCCTGCTAAACCTCGGCAGGATTCTGGTACACTCCCTTTACTGACATTGGCAACAAGTCCTTTGGGATATTTCTTCCACAACACGTTCAAAAGATGATTTATTTCTAAGGAAGCAAAATATGTTTTCAACCAGCGAAACAAATGATACTGCCATTTGTTATGAATCATCTCATACTTGAAATAGCCTAAGTCGTACCAACTATTTTGCTCCGTGTTTATACCGCCGCTTGTCATTATAATGTGTAAATGTGGATTATATCGCCCTGACCGCCCATGAGTCTGAACAACAACTATACTCCCTATTTTCAACTTTCTTCTTTTTACCGAGCCGACAACATCTTCCAAACACTCAGTACCGCATTTCATAAAGCCTGACAGTAAATCTTTATTGAAACGCTCTTTGAAAAATACTGGTCTTAATTGTTCCGGCAGCGTTAATACTATGTGCCTGTAAATCACACCATGATGTAGCATTCCACTTACTTGACTGACAAAGTTGTCAACGTATTGCTTGGCACATGAAAGACAAAAGCAGCTTTTACAACTGAATGGAACTTTCCTCCTATCCCGTCCACAATACATGCAAACATACTCACTATAACCGTTGTAAGCATCTCTACAGCCAAGCATTTTCTGAACCGGCTTCTCATACTGATCAATATCATATTTAGGATAGGCTTTTTTGAAATCTTCCCAATGATCGTTGAAAATTGTTTTAAAGACATCTGCATCTGAAAAAGTTGATTTTCTATCCGACAACCAAGTCATGACATGATTTAAACACATTTTTACCAATATCACCACAAATGAAGATATCAGTAGGTTAAATGGAAAATCCTATACTCTCAAGTTATTTTGTAACGATTCCTAATCTTTAATTTTTTTGAATAGGGCCATCCTATCAAAAAAAAATGCAGATTGTAAAGTCAAAGGTGTATCATCAAAATCAGAGTTTTTCCTTTACACTTTTCACCTTGTCCGCCATGGTCTGATCCCTGTCAGTCCGGGTCCCGGCCTTTATGGTGGTGGTAATCCGGGGTGCCCCCATTTCGTGTACCTTTTCATGGCATTTTTTAACCACAGCAAAGACCTGATCCCATTCCCCTTCTATGTTGGTGCCGTAGGCATGGAGTTCAGACTTAAGTCCGGCATCTTTTATCACTTCATGACAGGCAGCCACATATTTGGAAACCGAAACCCCAACGCCGATTGGCACTACGCAAAGATCAATAATGACGTCCATGTTTAACTCCTTCATTTTTTTTATACAATAGTGGGAATCGACCATAGCCGGCCCCTTGATTCCGGTAATTATATCCTTTACGAAAAAATAAAAAAAGCAAATGCTATAACTACATCGATTTTATTCTTTTTCATCAATGTTTTTCGTTTGCCACCCATGCTCCTTTTTGCGCCTCATGCTTGAATTTCGCCCCGGACTGGTATACCATTATCCTAATCCTGAACACGAGCCCAAACCAATTGCCACTTCCCTAATTAACGGCGTCTACTAAGAGCCAGCAACGCATGCGTGAATGAGATGAAGACCTTAATCAGCCTTTTTATCATTTTATTGACAGCCCTGCCTGCAACTGCAGGTACACCCTTTCTCTTTGCCTTTGAGTCCGAAGAGGTTTTTCCCTATTTCATGGGCACAAAAACGGTTAGAAAATCAAATCCCGGTGCAACCGTTGAAATGACAGACCTTCTTGCAGACCGCCTTGATCTGGATGTCACCTATACCCGGGTCTCACTGAACCGATCCTTTCTGGCCCTGCAGACTGGGAAAATTGACGGTCTTGTGGCGAGCTATAAACCGGCCCGAACCAAATTCGGAAACTTCCCCATGGTAAACGGACAGGTAGACCCGGACAAGAGCCTGGACGAATCCCGCTACCATCTCTACGTAACAGTCGGCAGCTCCGTGACCTGGCACCCGGAATCCTTAAAAATAACAGGGGCCGTCAATGCCATCGGGGCACCGTTCGGATACTCCATCGTTGCCCTGTTAAAACAACTTCAGGTCAAGGTGGATGAATACGGAAATACCAGGGAAAATCTGATAAAATTAACAGCAGGACGAATAGACGGGGCAGCCCTTCTGGAATTTGATGCTGATCGCAGACTTTATCATGAAAAAGACACCTTTTCCAAAGTGGTGAAGCTGGACCCGCCCTTATCGGTTAAACCTTATTACCTCATGCTTAGTTCCCGATTTCTAAAAAACCATCCGGCCCTTGCCGTCCGGATATGGAATACCTGCAGAGAATTACGACTCACCCGTTTGGAAGGAATCATGAATCGCTACTTAAAATCAGAACAACAGGGGATGCGATGAAAATATTGGTTAGCCTTTTTATCCTTTTGCTGACTGCCATGCCTGCAACCGCGAAAACCCCTTTTATCTTCGCCTATGAATCAGAGGAGATATTTCCCTTCTATATGGGCACGACCCAGGTCAAAAAAAACAACCCGGGTGTCACTGTTGAACTGATCCAGTTGCTTGGCAGGCAAATGTCACTGGATGTTGAATTCACCCGTCATTCCTGGAAGCGATTGTTTTTAGCACTTAAAGCAGGCAAGGTGGATGCCCTGGTGGCAAGTTATAAACCGGCCCGGCTTGAATTCGGCAACTACCCCATGAAAGACGGCCAGGTGGATCCGATACGCCGCATTGCCCATTCCAATTATTATCTATATCTGGCAAAGGGAAGCTATGTAACCTGGAATCCTGAGTCCTTTCGCATTTCTGGGGCTGATAAAGGCATTGGCGCTCCGTTCGGATACTCTGTTGTTGCACTGCTAAAACAGGCCCATGTGCGAGTGGATGAATACGGAAATACCAGGGAAAATCTGGTGAAACTTACGGCTGGCCGAATTGACGGAGCAGCTCTTTTAGAATTTGACGCCGACCGGATTTTATTCCATGAAAAAGCCACCTTTCCCGATGTGATCAAATTAGCACCACCCCTGTCATCCAAGCCCTATTACCTCATGCTCAGTTCCCGTTTTTTAAAGACCTATCCCGGCCTTAGCGAACAAATCTGGAATGCCTGCAGCGACCTCCGAGAAACCCACCGTGCAACAATACTGAAACGCTACCTTCAGTCCGTATCTAAGTAAAACAAATCCTCCCTTCACCGGCACAGGATGATTATTGCCCCAAAAGGCATAAATTGCATACTATATGTCAGAAATCCCGCTTTTCATTCTCACGTCCTTTGGATATAACCTTACGGGTACCTCTAATAAACTACGGAACTTTTATAAGGAAAAAACAATGATTTGGAAAAAAGAATTCAAGATTGAAGATATCAATCAATTCAGGGATAAAACCATTGTGGGCCATCTGGATATTAAATTTCTGGAGAAGGGAGATGATTTTTTAACCGCCGCAATGCCTGTGGACGAAAGAACACACCAACCCATGGGGATTCTCCACGGCGGCGCCTCTGTTGTCCTGGCGGAAACCCTGGGCAGCACAGCCTCGTTCATGGCCCTGGGAGACGGATATCACAGTGTGGGTCTTGAAATCAAAGCCAACCATTTAAAAAGCATTTCCTCAGGACAGGTCATCGGCAAGGCAAAAGCCATCCATCTTGGCAGAACCACCCAGGTCTGGGATATTGACATCAAAAGCGAGGCGGGCGATAAAATCTGTATCTCCCGCCTGACCATGGCCGTTCTCAAAAGCCGCTTATGATATCCTGTTTTACACCGGAGAATTTTACGGTTCATCTGGATGCCCTGGCCGGCAAAGACCTCCGGATTCGGGAGATTATCCAATCCATAGGCTATCCCCCGTTCTGGGATCGCCCCAAAGGGTTTGAAGGCCTTGTAAGGATCATCCTTGAGCAGCAGGTTTCCTTAAGTTCGGCATTTAGTGTTTTCAAAAATCTTAAACAAGAGACCCGGGACCTGACGCCTGAAACGATAAACACCATGCCCGATGACCACCTGCGTTCATTGGGAATTACCCGGCAGAAAACCAGGTATATCAAACTTCTGGCCAAAGAAATTTCCGAGAAAAGACTGGATCTGAATGCCTTGGAAACCCTGCCTGATCAGGAGATAAGAACCCGCCTCACCGCCCTCACTGGTATCGGCCCCTGGACGGCAGACATTTACCTGATCATGGGCATGAACCGCCTGGATATTTTCCCGGTGGGAGATCTTGCCCTGAGAAAGGCCATGAAAGCCCTGGGATTTGCCCGGCCTGAGGATGATCACCCGACAATGGAAGAAAAGGCCAAGGTCTTTGCCCCCTACAGATCCATGTTTTCGTACATGCTCTGGCACTGGTATATCTGTGAAAACAAAATTAAAGTCCCTGATCCCTAAAGAAAGGGAACCCTGCCCCCGGTCGCACACCGACATCAAGCTCTCCCGAGCCTTCTGCCACATCATCCTGGTATGGAGTTTCCTGTAAACGAGTAATTCGATTCAAGCATAGCAAAATTTTTGCATTTGTAAATATTTTGATGTAATGTGAATTTAATCCAATAATGTAAAAGATCAACTTTTTATGGTATCTGAATAATTTCCATCCTCAAAAAGTTATACCCTGCTCTCATCCTTGACTTACAATACCATTTAAGTCGTTAATTTTTTGAAGAAGCCTATATAAGCGACAGCAAATTTAGAGGCAAAATAAACACAGAGGGCAAACATGTCTGATAAGCCTACATATGAAGAACTGGAGCAGCGGGTTCGGAAGTTAGAAAAAGCCGAAATTGAGCGCAAGCACACTGAGGAGAAATTACGCGAAAGTGAAGAGCGTTTTAGAACTGTTATGGAGCAGTCCCCGTCGGCCATCGAAATATATGACCCAAACGGCAAATTGTTAATTGTCAATGATGAGTGGGAATCATTCTGGAATCTTAAAAGGAGTGATGTAGCTGATTTCAATATCTTTGACGATATGGAATGTGAAAGAACCGGATTAACTTCAGCGTTCAAAAAAGCACTGCAGGGGAATACAAGTAAAATATCTCCGGCAAAGTACGACCCGAAAGAGAGCGGTATGACAGGCGGCGCAATTCGATGGATTAATTCCAAAATGTACCCGATAAAAAACCAACATGGAGAAATCAAAAATATTGTTTTAGTGATGGAAGACATCTCCGATGCCATACTGGCTGAGGAGGCGCTAAAAAAGGTCCATGACGAACTCGAGTTGAAAGTAAAAGAGCGTACAATAGAACTCTATAATGAATTGCAGGAACGCAAACAGCTCGAAGAAGAGTTGAAGTTCAGTGCTGAACGATTTGAAAGATGGAAGGCCTCCAGCCCGATTGGAATAATACAGTCAAATGCCAGAGGAGATATCAATGATGTCAACGATACCGTATTGACAATGTTGGGTTATTCCAGACAAGATTTGCTTAAAGGGGATCTGGACTGGACCAGGCTGACCCCGCCGGAATTTTTACCCCTTGATGAGAATGCAATGAAAGAAGCTGCGGATATAGGCTTTTGGACACCTTTTGAAAAAGAGTACTTTCATAAGGATGGTCACCGCGTACCCATTATCATTGGCGGGTCGGTATTTAAAGAATATGCTGACGAATATATTGTATTTGTTATTGACATTACAGCGATCAAGCAGGCTGAAGCGTTGCTCCGGGAGAGTGAGAAAAGGTACAAAGTCCTTTTTAAAAATATGGCACAGGGTGTCTTTTATCAAAACGCCGATGGAACAGTAATTGATCATAATCAAAAAGCACTGGATATGTTCGGCCTGACCAAAGATCAATTTACCGGAAGAACATCCCTTGATCCTGAATGGAAAGTCATTCATGAAGATGGTTCCAATTTCCCTGGAGACCGACACCCCTCTATGGTTGCTTTGCAGACTGGAAAACC
>PIVQ01001692.1 GCA_003354055.1 Desulfobacteraceae bacterium
AATGTCTGTGACAACTTCTATGAAATGCCGCCCAATACCATCCGTGAGCAGACCTTCTGCTGCGGTTCCGGTTCGGGCTTGAATGCCGGTGAAAACATGGAACTGAGAATGGCAGGCGCATTACCGCGCGCCAATGCCGTCAAATATGTCCATGAAAAATTCGGCGTCAACACCCTGGGCACTATCTGTGCCATTGACAGAGCCGCATTGACCACTCTGTGCGAATACTGGGTACCGGATGTGGAAGTTTACGGTATTCATGAGCTTGTGGGTAATGCCCTGATTCTCCCGGGTGAGAAGGACAGAACCGAAGACCTGAGAATGGAACCCTTACCGGGCATGGAGGAGGAATAAGATGAGTAAACAGATGATAATTGCAGGGCTTGCCATATTTGTCATAGCCGTGCTTTCCCCTTTCTGGTTCAATGCGGCGACTGTTACACAGGCCGCCCCAAAACCAGAACTTCTGGGAAAAGCGGCAAAAGAGAAAAAATGCGTCCTGGATAAATTTGATATGAGAGCCAACCATATGTCCCTTCTGGACAATTGGCGGGATTCAGTGGTCAGGGATGCAGACCGTAAATATACGGCTGCCAACGGCCACACCTATAACATGAGCCTGTCCACAGGTGAAAATTCCTGCCTGGGCTGCCATGAGGACAAAGCCAAGTTTTGTGACAGCTGCCATAACTATGCATCCGTAACTCCCTATTGCTGGGAATGTCACA
>PIVQ01001693.1 GCA_003354055.1 Desulfobacteraceae bacterium
AAGCTTATCCCTGCCCCCCAGGCAAGAAAATCCATGGTGGCGGTGTATGATACAATTGAACAGGCCTCAGAAACCGTGGCTGCCATTATTGCAGCCCGAATCGTACCGGCCACCCTGGAAATCCTGGATAATTTCACCATACGTGCGGTGGAGGATTATTCAAAGGCAGGTCTGCCCGTGGAAGCAGCTGCCCTTCTCCTCATAGAGGTTGACGGCCATCCCGCAGTGGTGGAAGAAGAAGGTGAAAAGGTGGCAGCCCTGTGTAAAAGAATGGGAGCAGCCAGCGTCAACGTGGCTCAGACAGATGCGGAGAGAGATAAAATCTGGGCTGCCAGACGATCTGCCCTGTCAGCGCTTGCCAAACTCAAACCCACCCTGGTGCTGGAGGATGCCACCGTACCCAGAAGCAAGATCCCGGATATGGTAAAAGCCCTTCAGGAGATAGCAAAAAAATATAAAATCGATATCGGCACATTCGGCCACGCAGGAGACGGCAACCTCCACCCCACCATTCTCACGGACAAGAGAAACAAGGAAGAATTCCACAGGGTGGAAGCGGCCATTGAAGAGATATTTGACAAAGCCTTAGGCTTCGGCGGCACCCTGTCCGGCGAACATGGTACCGGTATTGCCAAGGCCCCGTTCCTGGAAAAAGAGATGGGGTTTTCTTCCATCCTCTTTTCCCGGCGGCTTAGAAGCGCCCTTGACCCCAACAACATCCTCAACCC
>PIVQ01000141.1 GCA_003354055.1 Desulfobacteraceae bacterium
GCAGCTGCGCCAAGTCCCAATCCCAAGAAGCTTCGTCTATCAACTTTCATAAGTCATCCTTTATAAAGTTTGAAATTCTTGTCGTTGAGGCGCTATTTGTGGCACTGGAAGCAATAGCCTTGCTGGCCGGTCTCTTCCTTGTGACACTCTGCGCAGTCATCCATCTTCATCCGATCCCAGGAATGCTTTTTGATTCCCCAGATATTTTTGCCCCAGATATCCCGGCTGTAACCGGTGATTCTGTTTTCTTCGTAGGCACGTGATGTAGTGGATTCGCCAATGGGACCATGACAGGTCTTGCAGTCATAATTAATTTTGCCGAGACTGTGGGCAGCATGGGAGAAGTAAACACAATCCGGCTGTTTTGCATATACAAACCAGGGGACTTCCTTCTCTTTTGCCACATATTCCGCAGCAAAGATGGCTTCGTCTTCGGTTTCACCCATGGGTTCGTCTGTATGACATTCCATACAGGACTCCAGATTGGGGATACCGGAGAAAGTACCGTCTTCTCTCAGGAAATGGCAGGATTCGCAATCACCCACCTCTTCTGTGTGAAGCGCGTGATCAAAATTAAAAGGTTGCTCTTTTTTTGAGTAAAGCAACTTGGGAAAAAGCAGCCAGCCGGAGAGGAAGCATACTAAGAATGCAACCATAAAAAAAATGACGCCCAGCCCCAGGCCTTTGTCATCCTTTGGTTCACCGGCGGCGCATTCTCCTGCACCATTTTCAGCTTTGTTTTCTATTTCGCTCATGAAAACTCCATCAATGTTAAAAAGTTGATGTAACTATAACCGTTTAGCCGGGCACATGCCCGACCCTATATCCTGTGCAGACAGCAATTGCCTTACTTGTCCGCAATACGTCTAAAATTCACAAATTGCTCAATCTATATTAATATCTGGATTTGTTGTCAAGACAAATTAGGGAAGGCCAAGAAGGCCCAAAGCCCATAAAAAAAGGGAGAATCATGAATGATTCTCCCTTTTTAAGGCCTGAAAAAGTCAGGCGAATTGCTTTGTTTTTGAAAAGGTTTTTTAGTTTGCCACAGGTTTAACCGCTGGTTTATCCGCTGGTTTATCCGCTGGTTTACCCGTAACTATGCAATCCGGAAAGCACATAGTTGACACCAAAATAGGTGAACAGAACCGCTAAAAATCCGACAATGGAAACAAGGGCCAGCTTTGCCCCGTGCCATCCGCGCATAAGACGCAGATGAAGGAAAATGGCATAGACAAACCAGGTGATTAGAGACCAGGTTTCCTTGGGATCCCAGGACCAGTATTTGCCCCAGGCGGAGTTGGCCCAGACAGACCCTGTGATAATACCGATGGTCAAAAAGAGAAAACCGAAAACAATCATCTGATAGGTCATCTCGTCAATGATTTCCCAGTCCGGCAATTTTGCAAAAATAGAAGTCGCGTTGGGGTCTCTTGGCTTAATAAAATAAATAAAGCTGAACCCGAATGCCAGGGCAAAGCCTGCGTACCCCAGAAAACAGGTAATTACGTGGGCAATAAGCCAATTGCTTTTCAGGGCCGGGATCAGGGGGCTGATCTTTGAAGAGATGGACGGGTCAAAAGAGGCATAGGCAATGGCCAGAAAGATCAGGGGAGATACAAAGACGCCGATGATGCTTTCCTTGTATTTGAACTCAACAAAGATGTACAGGACAGCCACGGTCCAGGAGAAAAAAACCAGGGATTCATACATGTTGGAGAATGGCGCATGGCCGTACCCCATCTGGTAGGACTCCACCCACCGCAACGCAATACCGCCGGTATTGGCAATAAATCCGATGACAATCACCCAGAATCCCAGTTTTGCCAGCGCGTTTTTCTTAAATGAAAAGGAGCCGATATAAAACACAGATGCCAGGGCATAAATAAATGTTGCAGCTGATAAGAGTAAAGAAGAATTCATAAGGGTTATCTATCCTTTAATGCGGTTGCAAGTTTCTTTATTTTAAGGGTCATGCCGTGGGCGTTCCGGTTGGCTTTACCGGAAATCCAGACACTGGTGCGGCCGGTATCATTTTTTTCAAGTCCTACGCACACAGACTGGTGTGAGATAAAAAAGGTTACCCAGCAGCCGATGATCATGAGGATGAACCCGGCATAAACATACCAAATTCCGGGATCGCGGGTCACCTGAAGCCCTGTGTAGTAGGACTGTTCAAAATCCGTTACAACAACGTTAAACTGTCCTTTTCTCATCTTGTCAAAGGTGGGAAACTTGGTCGGCAGGGCAATCTGAAGACTTTCCTTGTCTTTAACTGAAATCCGTCCGAAAAAAGCACCACCCAAGTTGTGGCCCCTGAAGTCAAAATTGGGAAGAAAACCTTCAAACTTAAAGGTTCCCTGATCACCCGGCAATGAGATTGTCTGGCCCACCTGAATGGTCTCAGTAAGGCTGTCCTGGGTGATATTGTCCGTGATCTGGAAAACCGCCTCATTGGGAGAGGCAGTACCGTAGGAGGACTGGAAAACATTAACCCCAAGATACCGCAAGGGGTGGTTGACCCTGATATCTTTGGTAAAGCTTTCCTGCCCCTTTTCAATAATAGTCAGGTTGGACCGGAACTCTTCAGGGGCACCTGTATCATAGAACCGCACTTCGAATTCGTTGCACTGGATGGCAAAGGGAAGTTTGATGGGCAACCGGGTATTTGAATCAAACACCGTATCTGCAGACTGTCCTTCATCCAGACGGAGACTGGCCTTGAATCCGAACATGGCACCGATAAGCGCCCCAACCAGAAGCAGGATAATACTGGCATGGACCACGTAGACGCCAAGTCGGCTCCATCGGCACTTTTCCGCATAAAGCACCACACCGTTTTCTGTGTCTTTCTGGATCACCCGGCCAACTTTCTTGGACAATACCTCTTTATAGGTGGCGGTCAGACCGATCAGATCCTTGTCCGAATCAAAGGTCTGCTTGTTCTTGGCCCCCGAAAACCGCTTGGGATTGACCGTGATCTTATCCGGAAATATAATCTTCCAGGTTTTGGTAAGCCGCTCAATGGAACAGACAACTATATTAACGCAAAGCATAACCAGAAGCAGCAAATACCACCAGGCATGGTACATATCATCGATCTTAAGTACCTGAATAACATTGTACAATCCCTGGCCGTAGTTGTTTACATATGCTTGAGGACTGCCGTTCTGGAGCACAATGGTGCCGACAATGGATGTCACCGCCAAAATAACCAGGGTATACACCGTAAGTTTTACCGATGCAAAAAACATCCAGATCTGGTTGGGAATACTGTTTTGTTTCTTCAAAATCTTTCTTTCACTTTTCTGGTTCACATTATCCGCTCACATCTTCCGTAACCGGCAATTTTACCTGCCCCATACAAATTCAATTGGAATCAGGCCAAATACATCAGACTCCCGGCCCTGCTCCTGATAGCTGCTGGTCTAACAGCGCTATCACATTGGACCTGCGTTCAAGGGGCATATCCATGGCCTCCTGGATCACCTTTAGGCTGCCCATGATGATGACCTTTTTCCTGGCCCGGGTTATTCCCGTGTACAGGAGTTGCCGGGTTACCACAGGCGAGATCCTCTCAGGGATGAAAATAAGCACCGTACCATACTCCGACCCCTGGCTTTTATGGATGGTAACGGCAAAGGCCGTGTCGTGTGGGGGGATATCTGCGAATCGAAACTGCCGAACCGTTTGCCCGGCATCCTCAAAACTGACCCGGACCGCCTGGTTCTTTTCCCAGACCACACCGGTGTCCCCGTTAAAAAGCCCCCTTTGGTAATCATTACGATTCACCATCACAATCTGTCTAAAAAGCGATCCTTTTATATCATTATCCTCGTTACTCCGTAAAATCATTTCACAAAGATGATTAATTTGTAATGTTCCGGCATCTCCCCTGTTATGGGCACAGAGCACTCTGAAATCATCCATATGCGTCAATGCCTGTTCCGGGGTACAGGCATTCGCCAACGCTTTATAGCCTTGGGCTACATGCTTTGTTAAGAGAACCGGGATCCTGGATTTATTCCCGGTATCTTCAAATAAAACGTCGTCGTATGTCTTGTTCGCAAGGATCTCGGTCAGGGCCTTTGCATCATTTTGATTCACTGCACGGGCCAGGTTTTCAATACCTGTTTTCCCTCTGGACCTGAAGTTGAACTCCAGAAACACCCGGAATCCTGCCATGGCATCCACATCACAGATATCCGTAAACACCGCACCTGCCTGAACCGGAGACAATTGATTCTTATCCCCAAGCAAAACCACTTTGGTTTCCGGAGGAATGGCCTCCATCAGCCGGGTCATCAAAGCGATATCAATCATGGAGGCTTCATCAATGATCACCACATCTGCCGTCAGAGGATTATCTTCGTTATGCCGAAACCCGATACCCTTTGGTTTTGGCTTTAAAACAGAATGGATGGTAGCCCCGTCTTTCAGCCTGGATGCGGCCTTTCCCGTAGGCGCCATGGAGAGCACCCGTGGTTCGGGTAAACCCTGCAGCTTGGCCCAGTCTTCCAGCAGTGTTCTTATAATATCTGTTATATGGGTTTTCCCGGTGCCGGGACCGCCTGAGATGACCAGAAAATTATTGCTCAGAGCCTTTTCTATTGCCTCCTGCTGCCCTGCTGTCTGAGTCTTGTCCTGATCACCGAAAAAACGGCCAAGTCCCCGGGAGAGGAACTCCCTGTCAATTGACTTGGGCACAGCAGATACCCGTGCACGGATATTGTGAACCAGACGGTGCTGGAAATCATAGTATTTGGCCAGATAGAGGTTGTTGTCCCGGTCCAGAATCAAGGGCGATTTTCTGACCCATTCAAGCCTTGCCGTATCACCCTTGTCAGGATATTCAGATTCCAGGCCCACCATGCCGGCCTGTTCAAGATCCCCAAGCCATTGTTCGAGTGACGGCAGACAAACTGCCGTTTTATCTTCCTGTGCCGGTATAAAAACAGTATTCGCGGCCCGTACCAGGTTCAGGCACACATGCCCCTCAGCAAGCGTCTTTGAGGTTAAAGCTGCCGTAAGTAATGTCAACGGAGAGGACTCTACGTAGATATCTGCCATGGTCTTTGCGAAATAATAATCCAGATGGGATATAAGGCCCAGGTCGTGAAGATTATCCAAATCGAATATGGAATAGTCAGTCATAGGGGCTTTTTTATCAACCTTTGAAAAAAAAGGAAAGCCCAGCGCAAGGAAAGTGTTGCTTAGAAACGACGAAAGCGAACTATCAAGCAGGCATTAGGTACAGAAAAAGGCAATGCTAAAAAAACTGGACCCTCAAAAAATAAAAAAATCCCCGGACAATGTACGATGTACTCGCCCGGGGATCTTATTTTCAAGTCGCTAAGTTTACCTTACCGACTATCTTACTACATGCAAATAAAACGGTTAACTAAATCACGGTTACATTTGCTGCGGCAGGACCTTTCTGACCTTCTTCAATATCAAACTCAACGCGATCACCCTCATTAAGGGATTTGAAACCCGCTGCGTTGATACCTGAGTGATGTACGAATACATCTTTTCCGCCACCTTCTACTTCAATAAATCCAAAACCTTTTGTGTCGTTAAACCATTTTACTGTACCGTTAGCCATGTTGGCAATCTCCTGAAAAAAAAATAAAAATATCGTCTCGAACTTTGAGGGCTAACCGCAGAAATTTGGGGAAATACACCTTAAGAAAGAAACATTTGCGGCTCACTTTTGATTCCGCAACTCCACCCATACTATAGAAACTTTTCTTTAAGTCAAGCAATATTTAATTTAATTTTTCAATTTATATTCTTCCCGGTCAATCTGCAGTCGGTATTTAAGTTAAAAACCGTTGCTTTCAGGCCTTGTTTATGATCTTACACCTTATTATGAAAATCCTCAAATTCAACAACTCGATCCACAGACAGGATGTTGTCAGATTATGGCAGACTGTATTCGGCTATGATGCGGCCCACAACGACCCGGAAGTTGTGATCGATAAGAAACTTAAGACCGGAGACGACCTGTTCTTTGTTGCGGAAAAAGCGCTTAAGGTTATCGGCACCATCATGGCAGGGTACGACGGCCACAGGGGCTGGATCTATTCCATTGCCGTTCACCCGGCTAACCAGAACCAAGGCATTGGTTCCGCCCTTCTCTCATTTGCACAGGACAAATTAGCCCGGTTGGGATGTCTGAAAGTCAACCTCCAGATCATGGAGGGCAATGAAGTGGTTCAGAATTTCTATCTTACAAACGGATTTTCCGTAGAAAAACGAATCAGCATGGGTAAAAAACTGTATCCGTCAGAAAAGAACCAATAAACAAACTGAGATATGAAACTAAAGAGCTGAATTTTCCTTGATTCATAAGTAAACATCGACTACCATCAAGGCCGTTGTCCCTTATCATTAACCGGAAAATGAAAGACAGCCATGACCCTGTCCACCTTGAAACTTGAACTCTTGTTCTGGGATCGAAAACAGATTGTTGAAGACATTGCAAAATGCATCGGCCTCAATGATCTAAATATTATTTCCATGGAAGTCAAGAACCAGGATAAGAGAACTCTGGTTTATATTGAAACCCAAAGCGGTTCAAACTCCCCCACAAACAACAATATCATTAAAAGCCTTGAGGCCATTCCCGATCTTATCCGGATTACCCGGATCACGGCCATGCCCTCGGAAATCCGGAAAAAAAGACTTGAACTGGTATTGGACAGTATCCGGGACGGCATTATTGCCATTGAAAAAGATCAGTCCGTCACCTTTATCAATCCGGTTGCAAAGCAGATGTACGGCTGGGATTCCCCCAATTTCACCGGAAAAAAAATTACAGATTTACCTCTGGAAAACCTGGATCTTCTGGATTGCCTCAAGGGCAAATCCTTTTATAAAAGAAAACGGAATGTCATTACCCGGACCGGCCGGTTCCAATTTATTTCCAACTGCATTCCGATCAAAGACAACACAGGAGAGGTCACAGGCGCTATCGAAGTAATGCGGGACATGCGGCAGATCAAGGAACTGGCCGATGAGGTCACCTCGCCCTCCAAGTTTACCTTTTCCGATATTATCGGCACAAGCGAACCTATTATGGATGCCATTTCCTTTGCCCAGAAGATTGCAAAGTCAACTTCCGTGGCCTCCATCCGGGGGGGAAGCGGGACAGGAAAAGAACTTTTTGCCAAGGCCATCCACACCGAAAGCCGGCGGCCCGGAGAATTTGTGGCGGTCAATTGTGCGGCTCTGCCCGAATCCCTTTTGGAAAGCGAATTGTTCGGCTATGAAAAAGGCACCTTTACAGGGGCGGAAAAAAAAGGAAAGCAGGGTCTGTTTGAGATTGCCCATAAAGGTACTCTGTTTCTGGATGAAATTGCAGATATGCCGATGGGAGCCCAGGCCAAAATCCTGAGAGTTATCCAGGAAAAAAGCGTGAGGCGTATTGGCGGGGCAAGTGAAATCCCGGTGGACACCCGCATCATTACGGCCACCAGCCGGATCATCGAAGAAATGATAAAAAACAATCAATTCAGGGAAGATCTCTATTACCGGATCAATGTACTGCCCATCCACGTACCGCCTTTAAAAGAGAGACTCGGGGACATTAAACCGTTAACCGATCATTTTCTGGCCAGGATTGCCAAGCAGGTGGGCAGCATCCGCAAAAAACTGACGCCTGATGCCCTTGAAAAACTGCACCATCATACCTGGCCCGGTAATGTCAGGGAATTGAAAAATGTTATCGAACGGGGCTCCATCATGTCGGACAGGGAAACCATTGACTCACGTGCCATTATCTTCGGACATGAAATTGAAGAGAGAATTCGGGAACTGAGGTCGTCCTCTCAGCCCACGGAGAGCAAAGGCCCGCTAAAGGAACAAGTGGGAAGGTTTGAAAAGGAGCTGATTGAATCAGCGTTAAAACGTTATCCCAGCATCCGAAAATGCGCTACAGCACTTAAAATCTCCCACACGGCAATGATCAATAAGATGAGAAAATATCAGATAAGCAAATAGAAACTTAGGGGGGGGGATAAATTTCTATACTACAAAACCGGTACCGCGGTATATCGGCCTTCGGCTGCCGCCGGTAGCTCTTCTGTCCCCGCCTTTTCGCCGATTATCTTTAAAAGAGAGACTGACTATGACTCCGTCCCTGACACTTTTACGCCGGTCCGGTTTTGATTTGCGCCTGTCTCTTTTAAGCTTCCGGGTAACGCTTTGTCTGCGCTCGGAAAACCCCTGAATCTTATGGGGAGAATCAAGATCTTCTTTTTTAATCGGCAGTATTTTGTAGTCAAATACCATGATCTATCCCATGCTTATGTGAAAGTTAGTTATGTCAAACCCTAACTTCCACATCGTCACCTGGGATAGATCACTTTAGAAAAAAGTCTTTACTTCTTCCGCTGGGAGTCATCTATATACTGATGAATCCTTACGAAAGGAACATACAGGGAATCACTGGTTTCAACATGATCCACCAGCCAGTCACGTAATTGAAGAATGATCTCCATGGTCAGATTGTTGATATCTTCTGCAATCTCCCGGCGCAGCCCGATTGAACTTCTAATGAACTGGCGATGGGCCTTTGAATGGCTTTCCAGGTCCGGATATTTCCTTTGCCTCAGCAGTTTTTCTTCTTTGGCAAAAAACATTTTACTATAATCATTGATATCTGAAATCATATTGGTGACGGCTTTGGCATCCGCCTTTTCTAATTTCAAATCTATCAGTTCGTTGAACTTCTCAAAAAGCTCTTTCTGGAATGCATCTAGTTCAGGTACATCCACACTGTATTTCTCTTCCCACTCTATTTTATCTGCCATTGGTCAATCTCCTTTAGCGCGTTTTTTACTTTTTCCAAACCACAGGGTTCCCAGAACAGCTATGGAAACAACCATAGCCACAATAAGCGTAAATGTCAGTCCATTGTCACCAAACCTCGGGTAGATCACAAAGGGAACCAGATAACCGTATAAAATCATATGAAAAATGCCGATGCCGGCAACTCTTAATCCTGCCTTTTTCACACAAGCTGCTCCAAAAATCGTTCGTGTATATTCCCAAAGCCGCCGTTGGACATGATCAGGACAAGATCATTTGCCTTTAATTCAGGCACCAAAAACTCAACGACCTGATCCGGGCTCTCAAAGTGCCGGGCAGATACCCCCCGCCTCTTTATATCAGCCACCAGCCGTTTCGGTGAAAACCGCTGATCTTCAGGTATATTTTTCTTTACGCAGGGATCACAGATACAAACCATGTCCGCCTTGTCAAAAGCTTTTGGGTAAGTATCCTGAAAGAACCTTCGCATACTGGTGTTGGTCCGGGGTTCAAACACTGCCACCACCCGGCCGTCCGGATAAAACGGGCGTACCGCAGCAATGGTCTCCTTAACTGCTGACGGATGATGGGCAAAATCATCCATGATCGTGATTCCCTTTCGGACGCCTCTTATCTCCTGGCGTCGTTTTACGCCTGAAAAGCTTGCCAGTCCCTCTAATATCTTTTCATTTGGAATCCCAAGCCGTCGTGCAGCTGCAATACAGGCGCTTGCATTGAGCAGGTTGTGACGACCCTGCAAGGGGGTATCAAGACTGAGTTCTGTACCCGGCCCCTGAATCCTTGCCCGGGTCCTGCCGTTTTCCGCAACATGGTCAGAAAACTGCCAGTCCCCTTCCTGGCCGTATGTTTCAGCCTTTGTACCGGCATCAACCAGCACCCGGATCAGAGTATCGTTCTCTTTACATGCAATGATATGGCTCTGATCATTTATCTTAAGTATAAATTCCCCGAATATCCGACAGATATGATCCAGATCATTAAAAATATCAGCATGGTCAAATTCAATCCCGGTCATGATGGTGATATAGGGATCATAGTGCATGAATTTTGGACCCTTATCAAAAAAGGCCGTATCATACTCATCGCCTTCAATCACCATATACTCACCTGATCCGATTTTAAAACTGGAATTAAAATCCTTGAGGATCCCCCCCACCATAAAGGACGGGGATAATCCTGCGGTTTCCAGCAGATGGGACATGATGGATGAGGTGGTGGTTTTACCGTGTGTTCCGGTGACCAGGATAATTTTTTTATCATGGGCAATAAATTTATTCACCGCCTGGGGCATGGACATATAGGGAATACCGCGCTCCAATACAGCCTGGGCTTCGGGATTTTTCTTTGTCACGGCATTGCCGATGATCACCAAATCCGGGGCCGGATCGGAACTGATATTTGAGGGATCAAAGCCGGAAAAAAGCGTAATACCCTTCTCTTCCAGAAAGTCACTCATGGGCGGATATACGTTCTGATCCGACCCTGTAACCTCATATCCCATTTCTTTCAGAATACAGGCCAGAGTGCCCATGCCTGTACCGCAGGCAGCCACCAGATGAATTCTTTTAATTTTTTCGGCCATAGGTTTCCCGGTCATTAAAGGGTTGCCATCACTTCTCTTGCTGCAGCCACAGTCTCGTCAATATCCTCGTCCGTATGTGCCGCAGATACAAAACAGGCTTCAAACTGAGAAGGCGCAAGATAAATGCCCTTGGCCAGCATACCCTGGTAGAACTTGGCAAACCGGTCCAGATTACAGGTCTTGGCATCATCAAAATTATACACATCCTGATCTGTAAAGAAAAAGCCGGCCATGGATCCGATATGATCGGTCTGCATGGGGATGCCGGCCTCATCTGCCGCGGCCTGAAGCCCTTTCATAAACTTATCCGTCTTCCGGTCAAGTTCCTCATAAAGTGCGTCATCCTTCAAAGCGGTCAGGGTTTCAATCCCCGCTGCCATGGCCAAGGGATTTCCGGACAGGGTACCGGCCTGGTAGATGGAGCCGACCGGTGCAATCTGTTCCATGATCTGCCTTTTTCCGCCATAAGCGCCAACCGGCAGGCCACCGCCGATGACCTTGCCAAAGCAGGTCAGATCCGGGGTAATGTTAAAATATCCTTGAGCACATCCCCTGCCCCCGACCCTGAATCCGGTCATAACCTCATCAAAGATCAGTACTGTACCATGCTTGTCCGTCAGAGATCTCAGGCTGTCCAGAAATTCTTGGCGGGGACGGACCATGCCCATATTACCGGCAACCGGCTCCAGAATCACACAGGCAATCTGATCCCCTTTTTCAGCCATAAGCTGCTCAAAGCTTTCAATATCATTATAGGTAATGGACAGAGTATTGCGGATCACATCCTCGGGAACCCCGGGGCTTCCGGGAATACCAAGCGTGGCAATACCGGATCCGGCAGCCACAAGAAGGGTATCGGCATGGCCATGATAGCAGCCGTCAAATTTTACAATCAGGTCCCGGCCCGTATATCCCCGGGCCAGACGGATGGCACTCATGGTGGCTTCGGTCCCGGAGTTGACCATACGTATCATGTCAACGGACGGCACCATATCCACAACCAACTGGGCCAGCTCAGTCTCAAGGGCTGTGGGCGCACCAAAGCTGGTACCGATCTCAAGCACATCCTTAAGCGCCTGAATCACCTTCGGCGGCCGATGACCTAAAATCAAAGGTCCCCAGGAAAGAACATAATCAATATAGCTGTTGCCGTCTGCATCATACAGCTTTGCTTTATCACCCTTTTCAA
Source organism: Desulfobacteraceae bacterium (assembly GCA_003354055.1). Next base: position 11,607 of record PIVQ01000141.1, read on the forward strand.
TGAATACAGGTTCGCCACCCACAGAACCGCAGGCCCTGACAGGTGAGTTAACACCGCCGGGTATCAGATTTTTTGCCGCTTCAAACAAGGTCTGTGATTTTACAGTTGCCATATAATTATTCCTTATGTCGTTACATAAAAATGATTTGTTCCCAAAACACTGCAATATATCAAACTCAGGTTTAAAGGGTCAACCGGTTTATTACACTCCCAGCAATTCTAAACATATAATCCTTGATAGCAAGAGCAGTTAGCCGCGAGAACAGCGAGAGCAGCAGGTGGAGAACTTTCAGTTGACAGATAATTAGCGCAAGCAGGTGTTGCCGACAACAATAAATGGTACGCTAAACACCATAATTGTTCTCACCGCTCACTTTCCAATATTTATTGTCATCCGCCGGAGTGCATTCCCCGTTCTCGCTGTTCCAGCAGTTCCAGCGGTTCTCGCTATTCCACATAGGCATCTAAATATTAAATTGCTGCCGCACTCTGAAAAACATTGCAAAAAAACATTGACAACCCGCTGCATCACTGCTATTTTCCGGGCGTTCATTTCATGGGTCGTTAGCTCAACTGGTAGAGCAACTGACTCTTAATCAGTAGGTCCCGGGTTCGACTCCCTGACGACCCACCATGAAATTCAAGGCCTGTAGGCGTTCTTAACGTTTACAGGCCTTTTTGATTCTACGCCAAACCTCGTCAAACCTCCGCAAACCGACTCAATTTGCACCCAAATTTGCACCCAAATTTTTAAGATGAGATCGAATGTAACGCAGCTCGTAATCTCAGTTTTTTAAAATTTTAAAAAAAGAAGAGATTATTCTACTTGACGTAACAAAATCATAATTGACCTTTGACAGGTCAAAGGAGATTATCTACCTGATATTTCTATAAGAAATAGGAATGGAGGTCGATATGAACCCAAGTTTTGATTA
>PIVQ01000844.1 GCA_003354055.1 Desulfobacteraceae bacterium
ACCTGGAGCAAGATATTGAACACATCCGGATGGGCCTTTTCAATCTCATCAAAGAGAATCACTGAATAAGGCCTGCGCCGGACCGCCTCGGTCAAATATCCGCCCTCATCATACCCCACATAGCCCGGAGGGGCACCGATAAGCCGGGCCACACTGTGTTTTTCCATGTATTCGGACATGTCCACCCGCACCATGGCCTCTTCGGAATCAAACATAAATTCAGCCAGGGATTTGGCCAACTCAGTCTTACCTACGCCGGTGGGTCCCATAAAGATAAAAGTGCCGATGGGGCGGTCCTCGGGCTGAAGACCGGAACGCGCCCTTCGTACGGCATTGGATACCGCGTCAATGGCACGGGCCTGTCCGATGACCCGTTTTTGAATGTGGGCTTCCATTTGTACCAGTTTTTCCTGTTCGCCTCTCAGCATCTTGGATACGGGAATACCGGTCCAGACAGAGACCACCTCAGCCACATCCCCCTCTTCCACATCCTCTTTAAGCATCTGCCGGGTTTTCTGGAGATCCTTCAGGGCCTGCTTTTTCTCTTCCAGCTCCTGATTAAGCGCAGCCTGTGTCCCGTAACGAATCTGGGCTACCTGTTCCAGATCTCCGTTCCGTTCCGCCACCTGAGCCCGTGTCTGGAGACGATCTATCTCTTCCCGTATCCCTGAAATCTCCTGAATCATGGATTTTTCATTGTCCCAGTGGAGTTTCAGGGGCCGGATCTCCTCTTCCATGGCCGCCATCTGCTGCTCCAGAATTTGCCGCCGTTCCTTTGAGGCCGCATTCTTCTCCTTGATCAGTGCCTGGCGCTCGATCTTGGCCTGGGTGATCCTGCGCTGGATCTCGTCAATGGCCCTGGGCATTGAATCAATTTCAATACGGAGTTTTGAGGCACACTCATCAATAAGGTCAATGGCCTTGTCCGGCAAGAACCTGTCTGCAATATACCGATTAGAGAGAGTGGCAGCCGCTACAATGGCTGAATCCTTAATTCGAATACCATGATGGACCTCGTACTTTTCCTTGAGCCCCCTGAGGATGGAAATCGTATCCGCAACTGTGGGCTCCTTAGCCAGGACAGGCTGAAACCGCCGCTCCAGAGCCGCATCCTTTTCAATATATTTTCTGTATTCATCCAGAGTGGTGGCCCCCACACAACGCAGACTGCCACGGGCCAGAGCCGGTTTGAGCATATTGGATGCATCCACGGAACCTTCCGCTGCCCCTGCCCCCACCACGGTATGAAGTTCGTCAATAAAAAGGACCACTTCTCCTTCGGCAGATTCCACCTCTTTGAGTACGGCCTTAAGCCGGTCTTCAAACTCCCCCCGGAATTTGGCCCCGGCCAGAAGCGCCCCCATGTCCAGGGCAACCACTCGCCGGTTTTTCAGGGAGTCCGACACATCTCCTTCAACGATACGCTGGGCCAGACCTTCCACAATGGCGGTTTTCCCCACTCCGGGTTCACCGATAAGCACGGGATTGTTTTTCCGGCGACGGGACAGCACCTGGACAATACGCCGAATCTCTTCATCCCGGCCGATGACGGGGTCCAGCTTTCCGCTTCGTGCAAGATCGGTCAGATCCCTGCCGAATTTTTCCAGGGCCTGGTACTTGTCTTCCGGGTTCTGGTCTGTGACCTGATGATTTCCCCGGATATCCTTGAGAACCGCCAGAATAGTTTCCTTGGTCACCCCAACCCCGTTCAGTATGTCGGCCGCAGTCCCTTTGCCCCGGGTAAGGCTGATCAGAACATGTTCCAGACTCACATACTGGTCTTTCATCTTCCCGGCCTCTTTTAATGCCAGATCCAGCATCTTCCTTCCGTCTGCTGACAAATAGGGTTCCGCGGCCCCTGATACCCGGACCATCCCGGACAAGGTCTGATTAATAGTTTGAATCAGTCCCTGGGGGCTGATACCGATTTTATTAAGAATGGATACGGCAATCCCCTGGGTATCTCCGAGCATGGCAGATAAAAAATGGATGGGCTCTATGGCCTGATGCCCTTTTTCAACAGCCAGAGAATGTGCCTGCTGAACCAGTTCCTGGGATTTTACGGTGAATTTATCAAATGTCATATCCTGCCTCCTCACTTTAATTTCATTATCTTTTTGCCTGCAACACACAAAGTAATGCATTTTTTTTATCGGTCAACATAGAATATTCTATATTTTTCCACTAATTCTCCCAGGGCAATCCCCATTGCCACATTGACAACTCCCACCTTGTGGTATACCTTATGACATTAAATTTTAGACCTTAATTAACCGTATATATTTGGAATAGAAGCTTCTATGGACAGCCAGAAATTCAAAACAATCAGATCAAGACTGAGCAAAACCCAGAAAGAACTGGCCCAGCTTCTGGGCATTTCCATTAAAGCCATTCACAGCTATGAACAGGGATGGCGGAAAATCCCCCACCATGTGGAGCGGCAATTGCTTTTCCTGCTGTCCCGTGTGGTGGAAAGAACAAGCACTAAAAAATGCTGGGATATCAACAAATGCCCTGAGAGCAGACTTGCAAAATGCCCGGCCTGGGAATTTAAAGCAGGTGACCTGTGCTGGTTCATAAACGGGACCAAGTGCAGCGGAGAAGCCCACAACTCCTGGGAAAACAAAATGGAAGAGTGCAGAGCCTGTAATGTCTTTTTAACCTTTTTTAAAAATGAACAAGGAATCGTTACCAATGAATGAGTTTATCATGGACAATCCTGCCTGTCATACCGAGCGGGAGACCATGTCGGAGCAGCGTAAGGCATTGCCCAAAGCGATAGAAGCGATTATGACATCCCTGGAGGATGAGTCCTGTTTTGCCCACATTGGGGACGAACCCATCCACTTTTCCACCTCTGTAAAAGAGATGATCGACAAATTCAGGGAGATCCTGTTTCCCGGCTATTTTGCCAGTGAAAAAGTAGACTCGACCAACCTGCCCTATCACATGGGACAGGCTGTGTCCCGGCTCTATGATATTATATCCGAGCAGGTCATCCA
>PIVQ01001694.1 GCA_003354055.1 Desulfobacteraceae bacterium
ATCCTTCTTATAACCGTCCCCGTATTTATGCCTATTGCCATGGAGCTGGATTTCAACCCCCTCTGGTTCTCCCTGCTCATGTGTGTAAATCTCCAGACCTCTTTTCTGACCCCGCCGTTCGGCTATGCCCTGTTCTACTTTAAAGGTGTTGCACCGGAAGGCTATACCATGATGCATATTTACAAAGGGATTCTTCCTTTTGTTCTCCTTCAGGTGGTCAGTATCGCACTGCTCTGTCTGTTTCCCGGCCTGGTTACCTGGCTGCCGGGCATCTTTTTCGGATCCTGATGGATTAGTTTAAGGATTTATTGGATAATGCTAATTGAAAAATCAATGCGGGCAGCCAAAGGAGAGATAAAATGACAGAAAACGTGCTGATAGAGACTTTTACGGACAAGGCCACCCTTGTTTCGGCCCAGGTTTATCAGGTTAAAACCAAGGATGCTGCCCTTGAAAAGGCCATTGAAATCTGCAGGACAAAGGCCCCTCTGGACTCTCAGATGGAGGTATCCGGTCCGGATAAAGATGTCCGGATTATGGCTGCACCTAACCTGGATGATACTGCCTTTGGCACCCTGTCAGCCGCTTGTGAGTCTGCCGGAAACATTTCCTTGATCCGTAAAGATCTACGACAATACCCAGGCGGTATTGACATGGGAGTCACCCTGATGGACTTTGGCATTGCCGAAACCGGTACCCTGGTTCTTGATTCAAGATCCGAGGAAA
>PIVQ01001695.1 GCA_003354055.1 Desulfobacteraceae bacterium
TTTATGGAAGGCAATGAAGCCGTTGCCAGAGGGGCCATGGCAGCAGGCTGCAATTTTTTTGCAGGCTATCCCATCACCCCGGCCACCACCATATTCAACAATATGCTCAAAATGCTGCCTCCCAAGGGAGGCGTCTGTATCCAGGGCGAAGATGAAATCGCCTCTATGGGATATTGCATCGGCGCTGCCATGGCAGGTAAAAAGGTGCTGACCGCCACCTCAGGCCCCGGCGTCAGCCTATATTCAGAACAGATTTCCTTTGCCATCGGCAGCGAGATCCCCCTGGTCATTGCAGATGTCCAGCGCCTGGGCCCCTCCACCGGTTCTGCCACAAGGGGAGCGGATTCCGACATCCAGTTTCTCCGGTGGGGATCCACATCCGGGGTACCCGTGATTGTCCTGGCGCCCAAAGATGTAAAGGACTGCTACACCCTCACGGTTCAGGCCTTTAACTATGCAGAACGCTTCCGCTGCCCGGTCTTTATCGCCTCCAACAAAGAAATCGGCATGACCAAGGAAAGCTTTGATATGGGCAATACCGTGCTCCCGGATCTGGTTGACCGGACGCTGTTTGAGGGCAATGAATTTATTCCGTTTGCCGCAGCCCCCGACAAGGCCCCGCCCTTTCTTCCCATCGGCGGAGAAACCCTGGTGCGCCAGACCTCATCCACCCACGGACCGGACGGATACATCACCATTGATCCCAAAACCATTGCAGATACCC
>PIVQ01001696.1 GCA_003354055.1 Desulfobacteraceae bacterium
CCGAGATTGACGGTGATGTGATTCAGGCCCGGATCCTCTTTCCCCAGGGCACCCCTCTGGACAGAACCACTATTTACGTGGACAAACTTTTGGATGCAGCCGAAAAGATCAACCGGGATCTGTCTCCGGATCAGCCGAATGGCGTCGACCTTATCGAGCAAATTTCAGTTCTGTATAATACAAATGCCGATGCCGGCGAGAGCGGCCCCCATGTGGCTACGGTGTCTCTGGATCTTTTAAGTGCCGAGATCAGGACCTCCACAATTGATCAGATCGTTCACCAATGGCGGACCCTGACAGGGAATGTCCCTGATGCCATCGCCCTGGCCTTTAAGGAACCTGCCATAGGGCCGGGCGGCTTGCCCATTGAAATCCGGCTCAAAGGCAACGATCTGGATGATCTCAAACAGGCCTCAACAAGGCTCATTGATTGGCTTTACCAGTACCAGGGAGTCTCAGATCTTTACGATGACCTGCGGCCGGGCAAGCCCGAGATTCAGGTCACGCTTAAGCAGGGGGCCAAGACCCGGGGCTTTGATGCCAGGATGGTCTCAAGTCAGCTTCGGGCAGCGTTTTACGGAAGTACGGCCAGTGAGATGATTGTACGGGATGAGTCCTATGAGGTGAATCTTCGTATTGCAGATCCGGACCGGGCCAGTATTGCCCGTCTTGAAAACTTTTATCTCATGAACGCTGAAGGCGAACGGGTGCCCTTAAGTTCCGT
>PIVQ01000845.1 GCA_003354055.1 Desulfobacteraceae bacterium
GGCAAAAGAGAGCAGCGACAGAATCCGGGCCATCTTCAACAACCATTTTCAGCTCACAGGCCTGCTGGATAACAAAGGCCGGCTGCTCATGGCCAACCAGACTGCTTTGGATATTATCGGGGCCGATTCGGAGGAGGTGAACGGGAAATATTTCTGGGAAACCCGCTGGTTTGCCCATTCAAAAGCCCTGCAGATAAAAGTAAAAAATTTCGTATCCAAGGCAGCCCTTGGGGAATTTGTACGGGCGGAATTCGATCTGCCGGGCCAGGATGGGAAGACCTATACGTTTGACAACTCATTCAAGCCCATCCTGGATACCGAGGGCAATATCTGTTTTATAGTCCCCGAAGCCCGGGATATCACTGAGATCAAGAATACCGAGACCAAACTGCGGCAGGCCTATGCAGAACTTGAGCAGCTCAAAAACCGGCTGCAGGATGAAAATGTCTATTTAAAGGAAGAGTTGCGGGGGGGAGGCAAACAAAAGCACCTGATCGGGCAGAGCCTTGCATTTAAGAATGTTCTCTCCCAGATCAAACAGGTGGCCGAGACCAATGCCACGGTGCTGATCCTGGGGGAGACCGGTACCGGAAAAGAATTGGTGGCCCACACTCTCCACGATCTTTCTCTCAGGCGGGAACACCCCCTGGTCAAACTCAACTGCGCTGCCATCCCGGCCTCCCTGATCGAGAGTGAACTGTTCGGCCATGAAAAAGGGGCATTTACAGGTGCCCATGCCAGAAAGGCAGGACGGTTCGAACTGGCGGACAAGGGAACGATTTTCCTGGATGAAATCGGAGAACTCCCCATTGATCTTCAGACCAAGTTACTGAGAGTATTACAGGAAAGCGAATTTGAACGGATCGGTGGGACAAAAACCCTGAAGGTGGATATAAGGATAATCGCAGCTACCAACAGGGATCTGAAAAAGATGATTCAGGAAAAAACTTTCAGGGAAGATCTCTATTACAGGCTTCATGTATTTCCGGTCTACATTCCGCCTCTCAGGGACAGGATAGATGATATCCCCCTGCTGTCCGGTTTTCTAATCGGCCAGATCAGTAAAAGAATAGGGAAAAAAATCGTACGCATCTCCAAAACCGCCATGAAAAAACTTCAGGATTACCATTGGCCCGGCAATGTGCGGGAACTTGAAAACGTCCTTGAAAGGGCATCGGTGCTGAGCCAGAAAGAGACCCTGAATATCGGCAACTGGTTTCAAAACGCCATAAGTAAGATACCTGAAGATGAAGGCCTGCTGCAGCTGGATGACCTCCAGCGCCGCCACATCATCCGGGTTCTCAAACACACCAAAGGCAGGGTCCGCGGAGACAACGGCGCTGCCGGGATTCTCGGTTTAAAACCCACTACCCTTGAAAGCCGGATGAAAAAACTGAATATCAAAAAACACGAAATTAAGTATTAATCCGATATATAGTAGATTCTCTCTTTAAAAACAACACTCCCCGCCCCAGCCCTTCGAATAAAATCTGTTAAATTTCAGTTACTTACCACTCAAATCCACCGTCTGGCACGCTCTTTGTAATAATGGCTACGGATATTACACTATATGGAGCAATGCATGAAAACCAGATCCCCCAAGAAAAAAAACAGGTTCAGGCAGTTGATGACCCTGCTCGCCCTTGCGTCATTGCTTGCCGCATATGTGGCCGGCAATCTGCAAAACAGGGATGACACCATTAATATCCTGCAACGCCTGCTTCCGGGAAAAGAAATCACAAAAACAAGTCCCGGGGTGTTTGAGGTTAAAGATCAATCCCACAAGGCCATAAGCTGGGTGGCGGTGACAGAACACCAGGGATGGGGCGGGCCCCTGATTGCCGGAACCCTGATCAATGAACAGGCGGAAGTTGAGCAGGTTCTCGTTCTTAAACACAGGGAAACCCCTGCCTTTTTCCAATCCCTGGTGGATCAGGGGTATTTTGATCAGTACAAAGGTATGCCGCTGCAGTCAGCCTTTCATCTTGAATCGGACATTGACGGGGTCAGCAGTGCCACCATTTCCTCGAACGCCGTTGCCAATGCGGTCAGGGAGGGAGCCCACAGGTGGGCAAAAGAGTATTTCAGCCTTGAGGTTCTGCCCCTGAGTTCGGATGTAAGGATAGACGCCAACGGATATATTCTAATTGTAATGTATGCCGTCATTCTCATCGGATTCTTTAAGAAGATCAGAAAACTGCGGTACGTCACCCTTGCATTTGGGGTTGGTTTCATAGGATTTCATCTGGCCATGCCCATCTCCATATCGGCATTCGGAGGATTACTTCTTGGATACCTGCCCTCTTTTTCCAAGTTTTTTTTCTGGTGGCTGCTGGTGGCCGGTGCAGTCCTGATGGCCGTGGTATGCAAAAAAAACCTCTACTGCTACTGGGCCTGCCCTTTTGGCGGTATCCAGGAATTTATCAGTCTCATCGGCGGGGTAAGGATAAAAGTGAGCCCAAATGTGGCCAGGGTGGCCCGAAAACTGGTCTATTTTTTCTTCTGGCTCTCATTCATGATCATGTTTGCCACCGGAAATCCTGCCCTGGGCACCTTTGAGCCCTTTACCGTGCTGTTCAGTTTTAAAGGGCTCGGGGTCCAATGGTACCTGGTCACCGTTGCCATAGCAGGCTCCTTTATCATTCCCAGATTCTGGTGCCGGTTTTTCTGTCCGGTGGGCCTTATGCTGAACACCCTTGCCAAAACCCGGAAAAAGACCAATGCGTTTAGCGGGCATTTATTCAAATCAAAAAAGAAATCCTATGACAAAAAAGCGATTCAATAATGTCATCACGGCCTTGCTCATCACGGCAGGTTCAGTGTTGATCGGCATGTATTTTTTCAATGTGGTTTTTACCGGTTAGCCCGTGAAGATCATAAAAACAATATTAAAACGGATGGAGACCCCATCCCCATATTAGCAGACCAAAGGAGATCGTAAATGAAACATTTTTTCTGGGCAGCAGGCCTTTTCTTTTCCCTGATT
>PIVQ01001697.1 GCA_003354055.1 Desulfobacteraceae bacterium
GGTTTTGCATCATTGATCCGTGTGGCCAGTTCGTTGGCTGCAAACCCGCCGAAAACAACGGAGTGAACAGCGCCAAGACGGGCGCAGGCCAGCATGGCAAAAGTGGCTTCAGGGATCATTGGCATATAGATAATGACCCGGTCTCCCTTGGTAACCCCCTTGGCTGAGAGTGCTCCGGCAAACAGGGAGACCTGTTCTTTTAAGTCATTATAGGTGTATTTTTTAATGGTATCGGTGACCGGACTGTCATAGATAATGGCATTCTGGTCGCCTCTGCCGTTTTCCACATGGAGGTCTACTGCATTATAGCAGGTGTTTGTCTGGCCTCCGGTGAACCACCGGTAAAACGGTTTGTTGGAATCATCCAATACCTTGTCCCACTTTTTATACCAGAAACAGTCTTCAGCAATAGCTCCCCAGAATTCGTCAGGATCATTAATTGATTTATCATAGGCCTCGGCATACGAATTGGACATTAATCTCCTCCTAAGTGCAACACGTTAATTATTTAAAACTAACTATTTAAAAAGTTCGCTGTTTGCCAGCTTATAGATTGCCGGCAAACAGCGGGTTCAAATTTATTTTTCGACCATATTCTTGATTTCTTCAACCACTTCCGGGTTGGCAAGGGTCATAACATTACCTACATCGCCCTTATTGGAGATGGCACCCAGAACACGTCTCATGATTTTACCGGAACGGGTCTTGGGCATATCAGGTAC
>PIVQ01000846.1 GCA_003354055.1 Desulfobacteraceae bacterium
GATAATTAGTTGAAGACAGTTATGAAGCAAGGCGTAGAGAAGCAACGTCTTTTTGATGCCGGTGAAGCGCGATTCCCAATTGATAAGAGTATTTTTAGCAATATCAAAGGTTCTACACGTGGCATTGAATCCGAGTCCATCGGTCCTGGCTTTGATTACTTGAATGATAAGGCTCAGAGGTTTTTTGATGCCGGCAAGGAAGGTATTGCAGGTTTGGGAAAAGTACCGATCACAGTTGGTGCAATAATGGATTGTTCGCAAACCATCGTGAATCGTTTCATAAGTGGTGTGTTTTTATTTCCCGACATTTACAAGTGGGACAAGCAATAGTGCAAAATATCATGATAGGTCACCTTGTGTTCGACAGTTGTAGGTTCATTTTTCCAAGTTTTTGTAAAAATATCCAATAAAATCAGGCCAACTATTGGCTTTGACGCCAAAACTTGTAGGCACACGACTTGTCAAATAACACTTGACATAAAGAGAAATACATGCTTTTTCTATGGGCATGTATGTACGCACCATAAAACGCCGGAACAAGGATGGGTCTGAGGTTGAATATATTCAATTAGCCCATAATACCCGCCACCCTGAAAAAGGCTATTCCCGGGCCGAGGTCGTCTACTCATTCGGACGGCGAGACGAGCTTGATGTGGCAGCTCTCAAGCGTCTTGTCAGCAGTCTAAGCCGATTCATAAGCCCTGAAAATGCACAAGAGCTGGGAGCCCAGAGTACAGATCTCAAATTCATATTCAGTCAGCCGGCCGGTGGAGCACTCCTGCTGAAAGGGCTGTGGAAGCGTATCGGTATTGACAGTTGTCTTGCCGAAGCATTGAAAGGCAGGTCGTTCAATGCACCTGTTGGCGATGCGATCTTTGCCATGGTTGCCAATAGAGCCCTGGCACCTTCTTCAAAGCTGGCTGTTGAAGAATGGGCTAACAAGGATGTTCATCTGGATATTGAACAGCCTATCCAGGTTCAGCACCTATACCGGAGCATGGATTTTTTGCTCAAGCATGAACAAGTCATCCAGAAAAAAGTTTTCTGGGCAACGGCCCAGCTGTTGAATCTCACAGTGGATCTAATTTTTTTTGATACCACCAACACCTATTTTGAAATGAATGACCCTGGAGACTCGGAATTATTAGCGTTCGGTAAATCCAAACACAAAAGAGATGACCTACCTCAGGTCACCATAGGGCTTGCTGTCACAAGAGAAGGCATCCCAGTCCGATGCTGGGTCTTACCTGGAAACCAGAACGATGCCAAGTGCGTTGACCAGGTTCAAAAGGATCTGAATGACTGGAGGTTGGGTAACGTTATATGGGCCATGGACCGTGGCATGACAAGCGAAGAGAACCGGCGCAACCTGCAAAGAGCTGGTGGGCAATACATCCTCGGGGAAAAGCTCAGGGGAACAAATATAAATGAAGAAGCCTTGAATCGGGGTGGACGCTTTAAAATCATAAGAGAGAACCTTCATATCAAGGAAGTCTTTGTTGGTGAGGGCAGCGGCAGACGTCGATTTGTCATTGCTTATAACCCAGAACAGGCGGAACATGATAAGCATGTCCGCAAAAGAAATTTGGAACGTATTAAAGCAGAGCTTGAAGCCTTGAACAAACGATCTGGCAAAGCGTTGCTCAAATCAAAATATGCCCTCCTGGCTCATAGATCCATGGGCAGATATCTCAAAGAGCTGAAATCAGGCAAGTTGAAGCTGGATAGGGCCAAAATCAAACAGGCAGAGAAGCTGGATGGCAAATATCTTTTGAGTACCAGTGACAAAAGCCTGCCTGCAGAGGATATCGCCCTTGGTTATAAGCAGCTCATGGAAGTCGAGCGGGCTTTCCGCACCCTGAAATCGACTCTGTCTCTCAGGCCGGTGTATCACACCAAAGACGACCGCATCCGCTCCCATGTCACGCTTTGCTGGCTTGCTTTGCTGTTGGTACGGGTTACCGAGCTGGAGACCGGTATGACCTGGCCGAAGGTTCGCGCCGAAATGGACCGCCTTCATTTAGGAAAATTTTTGCATAAAGATAACCGTATACTACAGTACACAGAGTTGACAAATATACAGCGTAAGATACTTAAAAAACTAAAGATACAGCCTCCTCAAAAGATAAAATCCATCAAATCAACCCCCTAATTTTGTAGGCACTACACCATTTTGGGCGGATAGCTATAGTCCTTGACTGGCGGGGTTTTTCCCTTTTCGTATATCTACGACTGTCGAACACGAGATAACGACTTTATCACGACTGATTGCTGAAACTCGTGATAAATCTGCCACTCAGTTATGGAAACTGTTATCCTCATTACCCAATCAGGATCAGAAAGAGAAGCTGGAAACAATTCTCCAAAGGCCTGAAGGTTCACGCGTATCTCGATTCGATCATTTTCGGAAAGGTCCGTTTACTATAAGCAGTACAGCATTCAATAAGGCGATCGACCGGTACCAGGAATTGAAAGAGTTCGGAATCCAGGCACTGGACTTTTCGCATATCCCTCCCGTCCGTTTAAAAAATCTGGCACGTCATGCTGGAATGATATCCATGCACAAAGTAGCTCGGATGCCCGATCAGAAAAGAGTCGCTACCTTAGTGGCCTTCGTAAAAGTATTTGAAATTATGGCTCTTGATGATGCATTGGATGTCCTTGATTTACTTATCACTGATATTGCTGGGTCTGCTAAAAAGATTGGTCAAAAAAAACGTTTGCGAACGCTGAAAGATTTGGATAAGTCCGCACTAACTTTAGCGAAGGTTGGGGCATTTATTTTAAGTGAGGATAAGCAAAATTAACAGTTGGCTGACAATATATTCTCACGATTCCCGAAAAAAAACTGGCGGAAGCTGTTGCCATTATCAATGATTTGGCTCGCCCAGAAGATGACTGTTATCATGAGGAAATGGTAGAGCAGTATGGTAGAGTAAGACGCTTTTTGCCACGATTATTTAACCAAATAAAATTTCGATCT
>PIVQ01001698.1 GCA_003354055.1 Desulfobacteraceae bacterium
CCGTTCTGGGATGATGTGGCATTTTCCTGCATCAACTGCGGTACCTGTACCTATGTCTGCCCCACCTGCTGGTGTTTTGACATTCAGGATGAAGCTAAACTCAAAGAGTCCACCAGGTTCAGAAACTGGGATACCTGTATGTCTCCATTGTTCACCCGCCATGCAACCGGTCATAACCCCAGAGGGGAAAAGACTCAGCGGGTTCGTCAGCGGTTCATGCACAAGCTTAAATATTTCCTGGATAAATATGATTCAGGGATCATGTGCGTTGGATGCGGCCGGTGTGTAAAAAGCTGTCCTGTCAACATCGACATCCGGCAGGTCTGCTCAACCATGAACTCTTATGAGAAACAAGACTAGCGGACAAAGGAGAATGTAAGTATGGAAAACCCCTATATGCCGTATCCGGTTCGCATTGATGATATTGAAATCGCTACGGAAGACAAGTCCCTTAAAACCTTTAAATTCGTTTTTTTGAATGAAGGTGATGAGGAGAAGTTTGCCTACCAGGCCGGACAGTTTGCAGAATTGTCCATCCCCGGTGTGGGTGAAATTCCGATTGGAATTGCCTCTTCTCCTGTGGAAAAGGGTTTTGTAAAATTTACGGTTTTCAGAACCGGTGTTGTTACCTCTCATCTTCACAACATGAAGGTGGGAGATATTATGGGTATCAGAGGCCCCATGGGCAACTGGTATCCCTGGGATAAACTTGAAGGCAAAAA
>PIVQ01000142.1 GCA_003354055.1 Desulfobacteraceae bacterium
CAGCGGACCTGCGGCTACGACTGCATTGAACATGAACTGGAAGCAGATGCCGCCCATAAAGAGGTGGCCCGCTGTCTGAGATGCGATATCTGCATCGGCTGCGGCATGTGCGAGCTGGTCTGCAGTGAAATGGGGTTCAACGCCCTAAAATTCAGTGAAACCCCGGCAGGCCGCCTGATGTTCACTGATTTTGTCGGGCCCGGAACGTCCTGCGCCGGATGCGGCGCCTGTGACAAGGTATGCCCCACCAATGCCATCCGGGTGCTGCGCGGAGCTGACAAGGTATCCACCCAGTTCACAGGCACCCCTGTCTGCGAGCAGCCCCTGGTACCCTGCACGGTCTGCGGCACACCCCATGTCACGGAACGATTCCAACAGGGTCTTGCCCAACGATCCCACAAAGGCATGGCAGAGGTAAACGGTGAGATCTGCAGCAATTGCGCCCGTAAAAAAAGCGCAGCAGCACTTAAGGCCACGGCCAGTAAGTATACGAGATGATATTTGAAAATCATTAAGGATAAGTTATGACCTTTACCCCCACAGAACTGCAGCGGTATGACCGCCAGATACGGATCAGGCAGCTGGGCCAAGACGGCCAAAAGCGCCTGAAGCAGGCCTGCATTGCCGTTGCAGGGGCCGGGGGTTTAGGATCACCCGCTGCCATGTACCTGGCAGCGGCAGGTGTGGGCAGGCTGCGCATCATTGACTGCGATATCGTGGAAACCGGCAACCTGAACCGCCAGATCCTCCACGGGCAGCCCGATGCAGGACAGCCCAAAACAGAATCTGCTAAAGAAACCCTCACCCGGATCAACCCGGACATCCGGGTGGAGGTCAGACAGGCCAGGATCACCAAAGATAACGCTTCAGATCTTTTTAAAGACTGCCAAGGGATAGTGGATGCCATGGACAATATTGAAACCCGGTATATATTGAACCATACTGCCACCTCCCTTGGCATTCCCCTTTTCCACGGCGCAGTAAACGGATTTGAAGGCCAGGCCATGACCGTGATCCCGGGCACGACTGCCTGCCTTCACTGCCTGTATGGAGAACCGGTGCAGGATGCGCCAAAACAGATTATCCCGGTCATCGGGGTCACCCCGGGGGTGATCGGCACCATCCAGGCCACAGAGGTCATAAAATTTTTAATCGGCAAGGGCGATCTGCTGACAAACAGATTGATCCGATATGACGGCCTTGCAATGGCTTTTAATGAGTTCAGTGTCCGGCCAAGGCCGGATTGCGGGCATTGCGGCCATGAGAATACAGGTAAATAGGAGGCCCCATGATAACCATTCATATTCCCCTGATCCACCGGCATTTGAGCGATGATGTTGAAACCTTTGAGGTTGAAGGTGATACTGTGGGGCAGTGCCTGAAACAGCTGGTAAAGGCATTTCCTCAGATGCAGGAGGCGCTTTATACTGATAAAGGGGATCTTCATCACCTTGTTGAGATTTTTGTGAATTCAGAGAGTGCTCATCCTGGGGAGTTGGCCCACCCCACGAAAGATGGGGATGAGATTCATATTGTAACTCTTCTGTCCGGTGGATAGTGATCGAGCGAAGGTTTCGTCAAAAATGTAGCCAAATAGCTCATCTCAAGTTGTTTACAATTTGTTTAAGCAAATCAAAAAATTAGTAGTTTCTTCATCAAGCGAAGATATTTCATCAGTAATCTTCACTATATCTATAAAATATTTTTTTTGCACTACTAAATACTTACCAAATTCTTTAAATAGCTTTTTATCCTTTTTATTAAGAAAATGATTTTTTTTGATCCTCATATTAATTTCCTTCAAATCAAATATTATCTCAGAAATATCATCTTTCATTAACAACGATAAAAATAGCTTAATAATAGGAATGTTTTTTTCCTCTGAAGATGAATAATTAGATAATCTGTCTTTTATTTTAAAATACACTGATTGCTTTAATATTAAATATTTATCAATCTTTAGAAGATCATCCCCTCTTTTTTCCAATATCTTTGATTTAACTTCTAATTTCACTGATTTTTTTTCGATGGCTTCACTTTTCTTTTCAAAGCCGTTTATTATATGTAGCGAATATCCTAAGATCAGTGTTAAAACAATAGTTACAATTGCTACGTCAAAAGGGTTTTGATTATATTTCAATATTTTTTCAACTACCTTCTCAAAGAATGGTATTAATAGAACTATTGAGGTAGCGATTCCTAAAGGAAATAAATAGTCACACCTTTCATCACTACTTGGGTCACTATCTCCATTTTTCGATAAAGCAAGCTTGTTCCATTTGAGGTATGTAAAAAATAAAATAAAAAAACCAACCCAAAAGAATAAATAATAAGAATGGTATAACTCTTCAAATTTAAACATGAAGATTCCCTTTAATTAAATTTTTTTATTTTTTTTAAAATTTTTGCAACCTCATCATGAAAAGAACTCATATCTTCTTTTTTAAAACAATTTGTTTCAGAAAATGGTTCTGCCCCTTTAATTTCATAGTACTCATCACTGACAGCTGACAAATAAAGGAATGGTTTTGGATTACTCAAAGTATTAATATACATTCCCAAGGTTTGCCCTAAATTCAACCGTCCCTTTTCATTTCTTTCTTGGTATTTTTCAAATATTATTCCCATCTCTTTTGGTAAACTATCCGGAAATGGTAAATGTATATCTATAACGGCTAAAGAATAATTGCCGTCACGCAAAGCCCCAAAACTATCTTCAATTCCAGAATAGAACTCTAACTCCGCCCCCATTCCCACAAAACCTGAAAATAACTCTTTGACAATCCCTATTCTATCATCAACGATGATAATTTTATTACCGCTAAGATCAATATTCTTCATATTTTCCTTCCCAGTGGCCAAGTCAATTCTGCTATAACTCTCTTGTTCTTTTTATTATATACCCTCAATTCGCCACCAATTCCTTGAGTCCAATGTTTCGCAATAGCCAATCCCAGATGTGTTCCTTCTTGAGACCCACTATACCTTTTATAAAAAGGGTCAAATTTGTGTTTGTCGTTATCTTTTGAAAGGTGGCCGAAATTAGCAATTGATATTTTCAGAGACTGATTTGAACATTCTTGAAAAATAACGATATTAAGATCCTCATTTTCTTTACAATACGTCTTTTTCGTATGTTTAATGGCGTTGGCCAACAAATTTCTTACAACATTTATGAAAGCAACTTTTTCTCCAACTAAATATATTTTATTATCATATAAAGCAGTATTTACTATCTGAGTATCAATCAAAGAGGCCCAATATTCATATTCTCCAACTATATCATTAAAAGTATTCTCTAAATAAAAAAATGAATTTTCTTTCTGGTAGGAGCCATCCGTTTCTGTTTGAATTCTGTTATATTTTAAGAAGTTTTCTGACATCAAGAACAAACTATCTCCTGCTCTTTCTATACTCTTAAAAGGCATTGTGGTTGCCATTCCATGATACTTTTTCTCTAATTGTTTTAGTGAATGCCTTATATTACTTAATTCAGAACGAATTTCATGAGCAAACGTCCGCGACCACAGAACCATCATCGCTTGATAATGGTCAATAAATGCACGTAAAGTTCGTTTGTCTGCGTTTTCATCAATTCTCTCTTGTCTATATTCATCATCTAAGAAATCCAAAAAGCCACTGGGGGTAAGATTAACAGCAATTTCGGCTTGACACCATTTGTCTTGATATTTTACCCGAAATACATTTGTTAGCAAAATAACTTCTTCATCATTCTTATTTTTGTCAATTGCAATACAATTTTCGGGATGTGTTGAACTTCCGGCTATTACCTCATCACAATCTTTCATTGACTGTTTTCTAACGTTTGTATCCTCAACTACAAATAAATCAAGATAATTTGTCCCAATGGCTTCTTGTTTTGTGAAGCCATATATATTTGCCGCACCTTCACTCCAGAAGACAATCTCATAATTATTTTCAGCCCCATACGAAAACCAAAAGGAAACAGGCAAAAGATCGAGAATCTGAGCCAAAGTTCTATAATCAGCATTTTGCGGTAAACTACTTATAGCCTCAAATATTTTATTCAAAACGTTCACCCTACTCTATTTGTGTTGCAAGTTTAAGTATACTTTTACATAAATCACTGTGTTTCCAAGCCTGTTTAAGAATAAACAGAAACAAGAAATTGATACTTTTAATAATTGCACACTCCCTGCCTCAAGTACATCTTTTAAGATTCCAATTGGCTTCCGCTTATCCATATCAACAAATATTTTATAACATTTCATCTCTATTGGGCCGGACTTAAGATCAAGATATCAAGAGATTGATGCTTAAATTTTTTCTTATTTAGTATGAAAACACCTGCAACCTAAGTTACAGGTCGTTGTTAAAAACAAGAGAACATGTCACATTTTAATTAATCCTCAATTTCAGAAAGCTATTTTTTATTAAACTCCATTTCGCATTTGGAGACATAATCCACGTTGCTATAACCGCCATCTACTGTTATAATCTGACCATTAATAAAGCTCGCAGCTTGAGACGCCAAGAAAAAGACAGCCTCAGCGACTTCTCCAGGCTCTCCGTTTCTTTTCATGGGAGTAAATTCTTTAGCATTTTTATCAAAAGGCTCATAAAATTCGCCCATAACGTCATTGATCCAGCCTGCGGCAACAGCGTTAACTCTAAATTTATTTCCAAAATTTACACATAGTGATTTTATTAAATTATGCATTGCAGCCTTGGTTACGGCATATGCACTTGCACCGAAAGAACCATGGTATCCATCAATGCTTGTAATAGAAATAATTGAGCCTCCTTGAATTATTTGACCATGGATCTTATGGAAGATATAATTGGGTGCTGTAAGATTTATAGCAATGCTCTTATCCCAGATGGCGTGATCAAAATCATCCTGATTTTCTTCCTCATAAAACATTTGAGAATTGATCAATAAATCAATTTTAAGATCGTTAATTGATAGCAAGTACTCATCTATTTCATTTCTATTTTCTAGATTAACTTCATGCACAGAAAGCCCATTCAATCCTTCGGAGAATTTCAACGCCGTTTCTTTTTTGTCTGATTGGTAGGTCCCTATCACGTCATATCCATTTTCAATAAGTTTAGTAGTCACTGCCTGTCCATACCCTTCATCTGCCGCACCAGTCATTAATGCAATTTTGTTACTCATAATTTTCTCCATGTTATAAATTGAAATGTAGATACATTGCCTAATAGCTTTAGACGCATCATGTGCTTTTATGCCTTATTTGTTTCAATCCCTCAGTATTAAATATTAGGTTTTATCTTAACGATTTCACTTGCTTCTATGGGGAATACCCCAAAAGTTCCTCCTGAAAGAGTGATGTTAAAGTTTTTTAAAATTAATTAATTAGTTTTAGACCTACTATTCCGATTAAAATTATTGCAATCATTATAAGCTTAATCGGTTGAGCAGATTCATTGAAAAGTACTATGCCCAATATAGTTACCCCAACAACCCCCATTCCAGTCCACATAGCGTAAGCTACACCAATAGGAATATTTTTCATCGCAATAGTGAGAAAAAGGAATGCTAGGATGGCAGTTATTGGGACAAAAGGGAAAATATATATTTTGGAATTTCCATTATTTAGATAGTAATATTTTAGAATAATGGGCCACAAAATTTCAAAGATTCCAGCTAAGCATAATAACGTCCACTTTGTTTGCATGTGTTTTCCTTTTTGTACTTCATCAGAATACGACTCATTCTGTCGTCCTAAAACACTTCGCTTTCGGTAATGAAACTTATATTTTCATAAAAGGGACACAAATTTTCTTGAGCGTGAATGTAGATTAATTAGCAACTTCTATTTAATGCAGTTTTTATCATAAATTCAATCATGTTTTTTCTAACACTAAATCTACGAGACTTGGTTAGAACAGCAATCCTTTCAAACTTAGCTGTTTCTCCTGTATATATTATTCTTCCAGTTGCAATAGGCTCATTATTGTTTTTCCTTATGATGTGAACCACTTTTTCAGTCTTAATATTGTCATATTCTTTTAAAAACGAACAACAGTGTTCATCTACAAAGGCAATTCCTCTAATAGCTATTGAATATACTAAATCAATATAATATTTTAATTCGTAAAAGTGTGGAATCCTTTTGCATTTAGTCTCCTGAAACTTATATACTCAAACGCATGAAATTGTGGCTAAACATACTCTAAAAGAACAAAACACATGGCACAACTCAGTAAAAAATCTGACCTAAGATTTGCTTATCAATATTATGAAAGAGTGTAAAGAGATTTCAAAAACTATTAAAATTGAATTGTAAGTATTAATACAGGAAACCTCAGTGCTGAACAGTGCGGTGGCCCCTCCTTAGGGATGTGGATATGGATACAATCCACCTTTTAAATCGCCTGTAATTTCATTGTAAAGTTCTTTATATAACGTCCTTACTGCCATGCAAGCAAATGGTTTTATCCCGCCCAAACTCCCTGTTTCATTTACAATTTCCCCGGGACAATATCCACTACAATGCAATTTTGCAACGCAAGATTTACAATGTACCATATTATCTGAATTTCTATTTTGCAATGCTTTAATTTTATCGGGATAATATTTAAATTTTTTCGTGGATTCATCAAATTCACCAAAAATAAAACAATCCATGTGATTAGCACTCTCACCAAAGACAACTAAATCGCAAGCCGAAACATAACCATCAGGAGTTAAGTGGGGAACTGGTGTACAACAACGACAATTAATTTTTGTACTGGAATCAAAATTACATGCCAGAAAGCTACCATAAAACATATCTACTTGTTTTCCATATCGGTATGCTTCTATATAGTTTTTCACATAAGTGTCCATGTTGAAATGATAGTTGGCTTGTGCCATTTCATCATCACAAAAAGGTTTTTCACCCACTGGAGGGAATTCAGGGTCTGACCACACATAATCTATTCCCATACTTTTAAAATAGTTAACCATTTGTATTTGATATTGACTGTTTAGATCTGTAACAGTTACCCTTCCGCCGACCATTAAGTTCCGACCTTCTTTTTTATCTAACAACCACCTTATATTGTCTTCAATAATTGGCGAGGAAGGTTCATCATTTGGAAACGGTCTTTGCTTATCATGGAATTCTGGTGTGCCATCAAACGATATCCACAAGATATTGATGTTGTCTAAAATCCAATCTCGAACCTCTGGACTAAAAGTTCCATTGGTTTGAAGTTCATTTGTGATAGAAACATTACCTTCATTTTGTCGGGCATAATGGGTGACTTGTTGCATAAGTTTAAACTCTTCTGTTGGTTCACCTGGCCCATAAAAGCGGATATGACGACTTTCATTGTTAGCAAAATACTCGTCAATTCCTGCCTTAGCAATTTCCAAAGGGAGTGACCTTTCCTCAAGTTTTTCTCTTTCTTCTTGATTATAACAATATGTACAACACAATCTACATTTTGTAGTAAGAAAGAATGAAAGCATTTGCTTGTTACAATGTGGCATATTTTTAACTCCTTTACATGTTTAATACAGATCAAAATTCACTCCGCATTCACGACTCAACACAGGACAGCATATAGCAGGAAACAAATACGCAGCCTTACAATACATTGCCCGCTGATGTTTTTCAGACACTCACTCCAATATATAGTAGAGTAAAAGACAGACCTCGCCTTGAGACTTATCTAGTTTTCCCTCATAGTCTATGTTCTGTTTCACCACGATAGACCCTTCACAGAGACTACTTTCTATACAACGAAAAACTCAAGACCGTTCTTTTTGAGTATTGTCCACGCATCCGGTGTCAGATACTTGCGACTACACTAACTGACACATTTGACCCACCGATAGAATTTTACCTTTCACTGCGCCTCGCGGCAGTCCAGGCATTCGTCGCCTCCGAGAAGAAATTTTAGAATAAGTGCAAGCAAAAATAACCTATCGCTCAAAAGATTAGACAACCACACCAAAATAGTCAATGAGAATCTGGACTGGTATTTTAAGAAACACAAATCAGAGCCATAGTATACAAAGTTCTGATGCAGTTCAACTTAAATTGGCCACAACAAAGACAATTGACCAAGCTATATGTAAATTGTATTTGGGTTGAATAACACAGAGGATAGGCAATCCCCTGACCAGACAACCGCCCTCGGCAATTAAGTTGGCAGAACGACCTGCTGAGGGAATAGTAGACAACATAGTTGTGGTATTCTTGATCTTTAACAGGCCTCCCGGCTCATAGACAGGCGGTGCAGGTGATGATATTCTGGGCCTTAACTTTGGTTCCCTGGATGAAAGCGATGTCACAGGGGCCTACGATAACGGCACCTTGACCATTGACCTGACCGATGCAGGGGGAAATTCCATGGCAATTACAGATGAGATGTGGGACAGCAACGGCAACCTGATTCTTCCATAGGGAGTTGACGGCGTCATAACCGGTCCGGATCAGAATACCCTGACCTTTACCAATGCGGAGGCCATTATACCATTTAGCGCCCCCCCCTGCGCGGCACAAAGATTTTAATGTAGGTCGTATACGGGTTTATAGGATACTGAGCCAATACTGTCCAGGGACAAAAACAAGGTTGATGTTGTCACAGCGCCGTCCAAGGTGATCCGTTTGAACTGGTCTTCCAGGACCGCAACGCCTGGGCACCAGATTTCCCGATAATTCAAAAACCAACAATATTTCCTGCATTTTTTTGTCAGGAGAATCTGTCTATTAAAACAGAGGCGCTATGGGCCAAAGGACTAACTTTACCGGTTTTTCACAATGTGTTATTGCTCTTCCTAAGTTCTGAAACGATATTGTTGATTTATAAAAAGAGTCAACAGGTTAACCCACATATGAAAACAAAAATAGCCATATTCGGAGATGATCCAACAGGCCCCACAGGATTTGGGAAAATCGTTGCCAACTTGTCCCTGGCAGCTGAATCAGCCGGTTTTGAACCTGTCGTTATCGGTCTGAAAAAAAATTACAGTAAAGCCTTTCATAACATAAGGATTGTGAATGCTACGGAACGCGGTGATTCAAGGGGATTTGAAACACTGGCGTATCTATTAAAAGAGAATTGCATAGAAAACGTTATTTCCATAGGAGATCCATGGGATATCCTGAGGCTTGTGGACATCAAAAAGGAAAACCCTTTTACCTGGATCGGATATACGCCGGTGGAATCCATACCCTACCCCAGGTACATTCAGCTTGTAAAGGCGCCCCCGCGATATCTGGATGTTGCTTTTTTAATGCAGCATATGGACCGCATCATCACATATTCCAAATTCGGTAAAACTGCGGTTTCTGAGATGCTTGAAAGTGCATACGATGATCAGTCCGACAATGCACTCCCAAAAGTCGACATGATATATCTTGGTGTGGATACGCAATTGTTCACGCCCCATGACAAGGCTGAATCCCGGAAGTTTTTCCAGGGAGTGGTGGAGAAAAATACCTTACTGTTCTCCTGTATGAAGGTGAACTCAATGCGGGCGGGTTTTGATTCACTGCTTTTGGCATGGGCAAAGTATCTGGAACTTGCAAAAAAAGCAGATCCAATGCTTGCCGGTAATTCAAAGCGTTACCTTCACACAGCCATTGAAAACGGGCGGTATCCCATAACCCTGTTAATGAAAGCCTATGGTCTTGAAAACAGCCTTTTACTGAATCCGGGAATAAAGCCGGGGGAAAGCTTTCCGGAACAAGAGATTGCAGAGATTCATAATGCTTCAGATATTGTGGTCAGTGCAGCCAGGGCTGAAGGTTTCGGGCTGAACATATTGGAACCCCTGAGCTGCAAGGTTCCCTGCATCGTTCCTGATTATGGGTGTCCTTCAGAGTATGGCGGGGAGGCTGTCATGAAAGTCCCCATTGCTGCAAAGTTTACCCCTGAGTTTGCCATCACGGATTTTACCATTTAGGATAATTATGTGTTGACTTCGGCGAGGCATTCAGTTTAGAAATCCTTAAAGCTTGACACCCAATTCTTCTGAAAACTAAGGCATACTTATGGATATTGTCCATCTTGAAGAGTTCGAAAATTCGTTTGTAATACATTTTGGTGTAGAGTCCCACCGCATAAACGCTTATACTCTCGCAAGTACACTTGTGTCATTCGCTGATGCTGCAAAAACTGCAAACAAAATAATTAATCCAGGTTATGATGTAGAGATTGTTGTTGAGGCACTTGGCCCAGGTAGCTTCAAAGCCCAAATAAAATCAGTCTACAACGGCTTGAAAAACCTATTCAGCAATGACACAGCAAAGACAATAATTTTAGGAGTACTGGCCGCTTACATATATGAGAAAACGCTGGCACCAGACTGTGACGTCAAGGTGATTGTTGATGAAACTCAAGTTATCATTGAGCATAAAGAGAAAACAGTCGTGATTCCCAGACAACTCCACGACGCGATGAAGCAAATTGAGAAATCAAAGAATTTCAAGGAAGACATCAGTCGTACTATTGAATCAATTGAAAAAGATGAACAGGTAAAATATTTTGGAATCACAAAAGACTTTGAAACAGTAGAACCGACTATTGTGGTTCCACGATCAAATTTTCCTTTATTGGCTTGTAGCGCACCTGAGCCTGAAGAGACGCGAAACATAATTGAAGTTGCCGAACTGCAAATAAAGAGGGCAATTTTGGAGAGAAGCAAAAGGAAATGGGAGTTTGTATGGAGAGGGGTGACCATTTCGGCTCCAGTTCTTGACAGCGCTTTTTTCAATGATTTTTTTGACCATAAAATCACTATTGCACCGGGCGATTATTTGAAGGCAGCTATAAAAATATATCAAAACCGAGATCCCGATACAGGTATTTATTCGAACACCAAATATGAGATAATTGAGGTTCAAAAACACATTCCCAGGCCGAGAACAGGTACATTGATATAAATCCAGAAGAATACCTGCCAGGGTGATCCGCTTTAACTGGCCTACCATCATTACCAGGATTGAGGTCTTGGCTGTTCTGCTGCTGTGTTCATTTGGCACAGCCACCGGATCACCCAGCGCGCTCCCTACCAATTGCGTGTTTCCCGGCAATCTGCTGGCTTTAAATAACTCGTCCATATGTCAATGCTCCCACGCAGCACGATTTCCATCACCTACGCCGGTCTGATTAAAGTAATTCCCCCTTGAATAATTTTCCGCTAATTCAAAAATCAGTAATATTTCCTGGCAAGATTTTTTATTAGGAGAATCAGGCAAAAAAACAGAGGCGCTATGGGCCGGAGGGACTGACTTTACCGGTAATTCATAATATGTTATTGCTCTTCGTAAGTTCTGCAAAGCTATTGCTAATTTCTGAAAAGTGTCAACAGGATGGCCGACATATGAAAAGAAAAATTGCCCTATTTGGTGATGACCCCACAGGCCCCACAGGCTTTGGAAAAATCGTGGCTAATTTATCCCTTGCAGCTGAATCAGCCGGTTTTGAACCCGTTGTTGTCGGTCTAAAAAAAAATTACCAGAAAGCGTTTCATGACATAAGGATTGTAAATGCTTCGGAGCGCGGTGATTCAAGGGGATTTGAAACACTGGCGTCTCTGTTAAAGGAAGAAGGGATTAAGAACGTTATTTCCATAGGAGATCCATGGGATATCCTGGGGCTTGTGGACATCAAAAAAGAAACCCCTTTTACCTGGATCGGATATACGCCGGTGGAATCCATACCCTACCCCAGGTACATTCAGCTTGTAAAAGAGCCGCCTCAATATCTGGATGTGGCTTTTTTAATGCAGCACATGGACCGTATAATCACATATTCGGAATTTGGTAAAACTGCAGTTTTTGAGATGCTCAAAAGTGCATACGATGATAATTCCGACAAGGTACCCCAAAACATTGAAATGATATACCTTGGTGTGGATACGCAATTGTACACCCCACAAGCCAAGGCTGAATCCCGAAAATTTTTCCAGGGGGTGGTAGAGGAAAATACCTTTCTTTTCTCCTGTATGAAGGTGAACTCAATGCGGGCGGGGTTTGATTCACTGCTTTCAGCATGGGCAAACTACCTGGAGCTTGCAAGAAAAGCAGATCCGGTGCTTGCCGACAATTCAAAGCTTTACCTTCACACAGCCATTGAGAACGGGCGGTACCCCATAACACTGTTAATGAAAGCGTATGGTCTTGAAAACAGCCTTTTACTGAATCCGGGTATAAAGCCGGGTGAAAGTTTTCCGGAAAGAGAGATTGCAGAGATTCATAACGCTTCGGATATTGTGATCAGCGCAGCCAGAGCGGAAGGTTTCGGGCTGAACATACTTGAACCCCTGAGCTGCAAGGTCCCCTGCATTGTCCCTGACTATGGCTGCCCGGCAGAGTACGGCGGGGACGCTGTCATGAGAGTCCCCATTGCTGCAAAGTTCACCCCTGATTTCGCCATCACGGATTTTGCCATTGTTGATGTGGACAAAATGGCTGAAATGATGCTGGAT